>JAFSYD010000059.1 GCA_017443685.1 Lachnospiraceae bacterium
GCTCAAAGAATACTTGGAATAAAATTTGACAAGTCGCATGAATATGCCGCGCAAGCGGCATTTTTGGGCTTTATATACTCATTAACGAAATTGTTTTCCAAATTTCGTTAATGAGCCGTGCCGGCCGCACGCCGCAAAGCGGCAAAATACCTTAATGCGGCCGTGCACAAAAGTTTATACTGCTAACGAAAAACGGTAACGTTTTTCGTTAGCGAGTATAAATAGATGAATTTTTGAGACAGGAGGTGTCATTTTATGAGTGTGGAAACCAGTCAAAAGATACTTAAAATCTTTGGCATCCTTGGTATTATCGCCGGTGCGGCGGTCATCATTTTTGGCCTTTTTGGCCTTTTAGGCGGGAGCATGGTTGGCGCTGGGGCTTCAACCGATGAAGAGAGCGCTGTGGCGGTTGTTGTGCTGGGCGCATCTATTGCAGCGGTGGTTGAAGGGATTATCTCATTGATTGAAGGGGTGTGCTCGGTGCGCGCTGCTGCTGACAGTTCCAAAATCATGCCGGCATGGATTTTCGCTATCCTTGGCGTGATTTCAGGGGTGGTCGGCATTATTGGCGATATAGCCAGCGGCATCGACATAGGCTCGCTCGTGGGTGGTGTTTTGGCTCTGTGCATCAGTGTTTTGATATTCCGTGCCGCAAACACGATCAAACAGTCAAGATAAAAACCGGCATAACTTTTCAGTTCTGCCAAGCAGCGGCAAAGGAGCCAGTCGTAAGGATTTGGCTCCTTTGCATTAAGGATAATATTTTTTGGGAAAATTTCAAGAAAAAGAGGAAAATTAGAATGATGATCATTAGCGGGTTGATCACTATTGCCATATCCATAGCGCTGATGCTTTGGATTTTTAAAATGAAGAAGGATAATCCTTTTCCTAAGTTTACTATTATCAAGGTGCTTATAGGAGGATGGCTTTCATATTTGATATCCGCCGCAATAACCCTTGCGGCTCTCTTCGCAATTCCCGCGATCAGGTTCGGTTTCACTGATTACATTGCGGCATGGAGAGATGCGGTGGCCGGAAACGGGGATTCCCTCATGGCTTTTTTACAGCAAAGCACCCCGAATATCTGGGCTGCGCTTATCAAATCCCTTACAGCAGTCGCGCTCGTTGAAGAACTCCTTAAATTCGTTGCAATGCGTCTTATCGCCAGGAAACAGGGTACTGTTATCGGCAGGTTTGATGCGATTTTGCTATGCGCGCTTGTGGGAATCGGTTTTCAGATATTTGAGGATATCGGATATGCGTCTACGGGAGGCGTTGTTCTAGCTATCGTCAGGGCGTTGATGCCGTTTCATTTCACCTTCGGCGCGATAATGGGGTATTTTTACGGGAAGTATAAAAAATTTGGAAAGAAGAGCGATCTTTGCCTGGCAATCGTACTGCCAACGGTTATACATGGTATATTTGATTTTACCATTGTCAACATAGATACTTTTGAAATATTGTCTTACCCTGCTATTGCGTCTATTGTGGTGCTTTGGGCGATCACGGTATTTATGATCGTAAAGATCCGCAGGTGGAGCATGGATGAAGAGATGAGGGAACAATGAAAAAAAGAATATCCATTTTGCTTGCCGCTTCGCTGGTCCTGTGCCTGGCAGGGTGCCAAAAAAACACAGGGCAGAATGCGCAGCAGGGCAGTACAGAAGAGAACGCGGATTATGCAGACAGCGTAAAAGATGAAGAGAGCGCGGATTATACTACAGATAGCGTAAAAGATGAAGAGAGCGCAGATTATACAGATAACGTAAAGGATGAGGAGATTTCGGAGCAACTATCCGAAACGACGGATGCGGTCGTGCTCGGAGATGAGCAGTTTGACGAGTATTTGCCGCTTTTGGAAGGAAAGAGGGTGGCGCTCTTTTCCAACCACACCGGGATCGTAGGAGACGAGACTTCGGGAGCCAAAGCCGCTTCGGGGGCAGAAGAGGAAAGCCTGATCCATTTCGGCGTGGACGCAAACGGCGATGAAGTCACTTATGGGAAGCATATCCTTGACGCGCTGATCGAGCAGGATGTGAATGTGACCGCAATCTTTTCACCGGAGCACGGTTTCCGCGGGACGGAAGACGCAGGCGCGGCCGTGGATGATTCGGTGGATGAGAAGACGGGCGTGCCGATCCTTTCGCTTTACGGGGGCGCCGACTCGCATTTTCCATCGGCAGAAAGCATGGCGAAGTTTGACGTGCTTCTTATTGACATGCAGGATGTGGGGCTTCGGTATTATACCTATTACATCTCCATGTACTATCTGATGGAGGCCTGCGCGTCGGCTGGCAAAGGATGCATCATCCTTGACCGCCCGAACCCAAACGGTTTCTATGTGGACGGCCCGATCCTGCGGGAGGAATATAAGTCGGGCGTCGGGCAGCTTCCGATCCCCATCGTCTATGGCATGACATGGGGCGAGCTGGCGAAGATGATAAACGGCGAGGGCTGGCTTGCCGCAGGAAAGGATGCCTGTGATCTGACGGTCATTCCCTGCCGGAATTACACGCACCGGACAAAAGTGTCGCTGATCCGCAATCCGTCCCCGAATATCAAGGATATGCGGGCGGTGTACCTGTATGCGTCCACCTGCTTCTTTGAGAATACGGCGGTGTCTGTCGGAAGGGGCACGGATTTCCCCTTTGAGGCATACGGCAGCCCGTATCTTGAGGGCGTGGACGGATACGGTTTTTCCTTCACGCCGGAGAGCATGGAGGGTGCGGCGGAGCCGCCGTTTGAGGGGGAAACCTGCTACGGGACGGATCTGCGGAATATTCCGTTGGACGGGATATGGGAAAACCAGATCTGTCTGGATTACCTTGTTAATGCGTACCGTGACATTCACGAAGCGTCTCCGGAGGTGTCCTTTTGGGGAACGCCGGACAAAAAGGGCGTTTACTGGATTGACAAG
Source organism: Lachnospiraceae bacterium (assembly GCA_017443685.1). Lineage (GTDB taxonomy): Bacteria > Bacillota > Clostridia > Lachnospirales > Lachnospiraceae > RGIG4930. The sequence goes on from JAFSYD010000059.1 coordinate 2,918, forward strand.
CTGACTGGAACGGATGAGGTGCGAAGGCAGGTTGAAGCGGGCTGGACTGCTAAAGAGATCAAGGCAGGCTGGCAGGATGAGATTGAGGCGTTCAAAGAGCAGCGCAGGCCGTATCTATTGTACGAAGAATAAATGGCCTTGTAAACTCGCATTTTTCAATGAATGAAAATGCCGAAAAATATCATTGAAACAACAGGACAGGTGAGTTTAAAAATGAAAAAGATATCCGCCCAAAAGGTAAAATGCGTACTAATCTGTGCCGTGGTTATTTGCACGGCGGTTTTTGCTGTATCCTGCGGGGAAACGAATGCCGTAAAGGAGGACGTGAGCGCAATCGTTTCGCGTATGACGCTTGATGAGAAGCTGTCGCAGATGATCATTCCCGCAATCCGTACATGGAATGACCGCGAAGTGACGGATCTGGATGAAGCGCCCGATTTAAAGGAAGCTCTGAAAAAACATCAGTACGGCGGGATCATCCTGTTTGGGCAGAATATCAAAGATACGGAACAGACAGTAAAGCTTGTATCCGGATTACAAGCCAATAACCTTGCCAATGAAGGGGTATCTGTGCATATTCCGTACCTGATGCCGCTGGACGAAGAGGGCGGAATCGTGATTCGTTTAACGGATGGCACACGGATGACAGGCAATATGGCCATCGGAGCGACGGGTGACGCAGCAGAGGGAAACGCGTTTGTGACGGGCAGGATCATAGGAGAGGAACTTTCTGCGCTTGGCTTCAATGCGGATTTCGCGCCAGTCGTTGATGTCAACAATAATGCGGCAAATCCTGTCATTGGCGTGCGGTCATTTTCAGATGATCCACGGACGGTTGCCGCGCTCGGCACAAGTTATATGGACGGGCTCACGGAGGTGAATATCGCCGCTGCCTGCAAGCATTTTCCGGGTCATGGCGATACGGATGTTGACAGTCATATTGGTACGCCCACGGTCAAAAAGACTTATGAGGAGCTTTTGCAGACAGAGCTGGTTCCTTTTGAGGCAATGACCGGACACGGAGTGGATATGGTCATGACGGCGCATATTACATTTCCGAAGATAGATGACAAAGTTACTTACAGTGACGGAACAGAGGGCTATTATCCTGCGACCATGTCAAAAAAGATCATTACGGACATCCTCAGAGGGGATCTCAGGTATGACGGGGTTGTGGTAACGGATGCGCTGGAAATGGATGCGATCATGAACTCCGCTTTGGTGGATGGAGAACCGCAATCAACGGAATACATGGTCAATATAGCGGAAAAGGTCATTAATGCCGGAGTAGACATCCTTCTGATCCCCAAAGATTTAAAGGATGCGGGATCCGCCAAGTTTTATGACGATTACATTTCCGGATTGGAGGCAAAGGTAGAAAACGGCGCCATTCCGGTGGAGCGTATTGATGAGAGCGTGGAACGGATCTTAAAGCTCAAGGAAAAGCACGGCATTGTAGAATCGGCATATTCAGACCATGACATCGAAGAATCGATCAAAAATGCGAAAAGCGTTGTCGGTTCCGGAGAGCATCATAAGGTTGAGATGCAGATCGCCCGCAGCGCTGTTACTGTATTAAAAAATGACGGAAATACGCTGCCCCTTTCACAAGATGCTGACAGCGTATTTCTGCTTAGCAGGGTGGAAACGGACAGGACGCTTGTGGAGAGTACGATGTCCGCGCTGAAGGATGAAGGCGTGATCAGTCCGGACACCGAGGTGTTGTTTGATTATTATATTGAATCCGATAAGGACGGGGAAAAACTGCATTATACGGAAGAAATGGCTGACGGCATCCGTAATGCCGATGTGGTGATCGGGATGACCCGGAC
>JAFSYD010000060.1 GCA_017443685.1 Lachnospiraceae bacterium
ATAATGCATATGATTATCGGCACACTGCATACGAACATATTCGCCCAATTTTATCGGATCCCTATACTCTATATTTCTATCGTCATCTAATTCCACGATATGAATACAAGCCTCCGGTACACCGTCAGAACGCAGGTATTCTCCATATATCTCTTTTAAAAGATACGACTTTCCACATCTGCGGATTCCTGTGATCACCTTAGGAATGCCATTATCTCTGGCATCCCTCAATTGGTTTAAGTATTTTTCTCTAACAATCATATGTATTCCCCAAAATTGTAGAATTCTACATATTTGCTGAATACATTATAGCGCGTTCCAATCGCCTAATCAACAAAATTGTAGAATTCTACATTTTTTTCGAATAATATTGCAAAATCAACTCCCCCCGTCGCTTAAGGCGGTCATTCTTTGCCGTCCCAGCAATAGGTACAGAGCTTCTCCTTCGGAATTCCGATGGCGTCGATCATGTCATCGAGCCGGTTGAACCGAAGGGTGGTAAAATTCAGCTTTTCACGGATCTTCTCCACCATGATTTTGTATTTTTCGGAATCCGGATCCGCGTACTCTTTTATCGTCTCCTCGGAAACATCATCGCCCTCGATCCCGGCGATCACCTTTCTTGTGATCAGCTCCATCCGGGAGGATGAGCGCGAGAAATTCAGATACTTGCAAGCGTAAAGAAGCGGCGGGCATGCCGGCCGGATGTGAACCTCCTTCGCCCCGCTTTCATAAAGAAACTCCGTCGTTTCCCGAAGCTGGGTTCCCCGGACGATGGAATCATCGATCAAAAGGAGCCTCTTTCCTTCGATCAGATGCCGCACTGCTAAAAGCTTCATCTTTGCGATCAGGTCGCGCCTGGTCTGTAAGGTCGGCATAAAACTGCGGGGCCAGGTCGGCGTGTATTTGATGAATGGACGGGAAAAGGGAATCTGCGACTCGTTGGCGTAGCCGACCGCATGCGCTGTGCCGGAATCAGGGACACCGGCCACGACATCCGCCTCCACGGAATCCCGCTTTGCCATGTTCCTGCCGCAGCGGTACCGCATCTCCTCAACGCAGACGCCCTCATACTGTGCGGGCGGATACCCGTAATAGACCCAGAGGAACGCGCAGATCTTCATATCCGTGCCGGGCTTCATGAGCGTGCGGCAGGACGTTTCGTCGAAGACCACGATCTCTCCGGGGCCAAGATCCCTGTCATAGGTATAACCGAGATTCTGGAACGAATAGCTTTCGAAGCAGGCGCATCTGGCGCCTTCCTTTTTCCCGAGGATAACGGGGGTACGCCCCTTCTTGTCGCGGGCGGCGTAAATCCCCTTTGGCGTTAAGATCAGCATGGAAAGAGAGCCATCCACCACGGACAGCGCGTACTCGATGCCCTCGATCAGGTTGTCTTTTCGATCGATCAGAGCGGCAACCAGCTCCGTCGAATTGATCTCCCCGTTACTCATTTCAAAAAAATGGGCGCCATTCTTCACGATGTCCTTAACGAGATCGGCCGCATTGTTGATCTTGCTTACGGTCGTGATCGCAAAGGAACCGTGATGCGACCGCACCAGGATCGGCTGCGCCTCATAATCGGAAATACATCCGATACCCATGGTACCCGGCAGATCGCCGAGATCCCGTTCAAACTTCGTTCGAAACTGTGTGTTTTCGATGCTGTGGATGGACCGCTCAAACCCGGTATCCGCTCCGTACACCGCCATGCCTGCCCGCCGTGTCCCGAGATGGGAATGATAATCCGTCCCGAAATACAGGTCAAACACGCACTGCTCCTTCGATGCAACTCCAAAAAATCCGCTCATTTTCTCCTTACCTCCATACCTTTCCTGGTGCAGCCCATATCATCTATTCAAAGATATAATACAGATAATACGCCACCATCACAGGCCCGAATCTTGCGGCAAGGGCCGGATGGTTTTCTTTATATTTTTTCACATCAAAGCTTTCCCGGCCCTGCCGGCCCTCGGTCATCCCTGTCGTGATAAAATGCCCGAATATCGCCGCTTCATCGTTGCCGCAGGCGGCCGCGACATCGGGATTCATCGCGAGGTAATAATTCGCGTCGAATACCTTTGCCATATCGGCGGGCGTGATCGCGATATGATTGATCCTTTTGTAGAGGTAGGAACAGATATAACCTTCCTCATAAAGCCGCTGTGATACGGACTGCGGCATCTCATAGCCCCGGTCGCAGATCTGCATCAGTGAGAACTGATCTACTGTCTTAAAGAGGAGTCCCTGCTTGATCTGCTGATAGATGCCCCGCTCATCGATCGTGCGGTTAAGCGTCGCGGTAAACAGGGTCGTGGGATCGAATGCCGTCGTATACGGGGTATCAAAAGCGGAAGCCGCAGCAGCCCGCAAAGGAAGCGCCGCGGTCATGCCGCATAAAAGCGTCGCGCAGATAATGGCTCGTAAGAATTTCTTTTTCATGATCATAGCTCCTTTTTCATATATGTGATAAAACGCCGGCCGCCGCCGTACCGGGCGAACCGCGGCGAAGTGAAGGCCAAAATGACCGCCCCCTGCTTTACTCCGTCCTTAAGGCATCGATCGGGTTCAGCCGGCTGGCCCGTCTGGCAGGCGCCCATCCGAAGATCACGCCGACAGCCGTCGCGAAACCGAAGCCGATGAGGATCGCGGAAACCGACAGGTCGAAATCCACCTGGATCAGCTTTGTCGCCGCAAAGGCGATCACAAGCCCCAAGATGATGCCGATGGTGCCGCCGATCACGGACAGGACGATGGACTCGATCAGAAACTGCGCCTGGATCCGCTTCGGCTCCGCGCCGAGCGCTTTCCGAAGACCGATCTCCTTTGTCCGCTCGGTCACCGATACCAGCATCATATTCATGATCCCGATACCGCCCACGAGCAGCGCGATGGAAGCGATGCCTCCCGTCATACCCGAAAGCAGGCGGTTGGTGTTCTCCTCCATTCGGCGCACGGACGCCATATTGGTGACGGTATACGCCTTTTTTGCTTTGTTGAACATCTTATCGAGGGTGTTGCGCAGTGTCTGCTCTACCACCGCATCCTGATAACCGTCTTGGATATAGACGTCGATGCTGGTGATCACGCCGGTATTGTTCATCCGCATGGCGTTTTTGTAGGGGACATAGACAGTTCCGTTAAAGTCGCCGTACATATACATATATTCGTTTCTGGTATCCTTTAAGACGCCGATCACGTGATACGTAAGCCCCCCGACAAGGATATCCTTTCC
>JAFSYD010000061.1 GCA_017443685.1 Lachnospiraceae bacterium
AAAACAAAATATTTCCACAAAATATAGTGGAAAGTGCTTGCAAAATCCGTAACATTATGTTAATATACAATCAGCACAGAGGATGTGCGAAGGGTACTTTTTGAAATACGCACCGAGGGAGGGGATAACGATCGAATTGGATGAGTATTTGAGAGTGATCTCAGCAGTACGTTCGTCCGATGTCAGAGCTGATTCCCAACGCCGGGAGATTTTTGGAAAGTCTCATCAAAAGGAATCATCTATTGATTTCGGCAACATATTCAGAACCGCCTGTGATGAATTAAAACAAAATCGGGCAACACACACCAAAACGAGGGTTATGACCCTAACCTGACAGTCTTCACACAACTGTCGCAATGTAGACCTTACCAAGATCTATGGAAAGAGAACCGCAGAGGATGCGGTTCTTTTTCATCCGTAAAAAGTCGAAATAAATCCGAAAAAAATTTAAAAAATTTTTAAAATACAATATATGAACATATAGGTGTTGGTTGTATCATCAATACCGTCATCTTGCGCCAAGTGCGCCGGAAGCCTTGATTTTACGGGCTTTTTGAGCTTTTGCTCCTCTTGCTTAAATTGTTAAAATAAAATAAAATACTGTAGACTTTCGGTCATATAGCTTGACTTATTCACCGATCTGTGCTATAAATAGTCTTCGTAGCAAGCAGAGTGATCCGCTCTCACCTAAGCGCAATCGGGCGACTTAGTGTTCATAATACGTAGCTTTTAGCCGGTACGGTTTTTAAGGATAGTATTTTTTGCGGATTACTTTGAGTAATCCGCTTTTCGTTTATTGTAGGAGGTGTATCATTAGCAGTCAGAAGATCAACGAGCAGATCAGAGAACGTGAGATCCGCCTGATCGGTTCGCATGGAGAACAGTTGGGAATAATGTCATCCGCGGAAGCGATGAAGATCGCGGAAGAGGAGGAGCTGGATCTGGTTATGGTTGCTCCGGGCGCAAAGCCGCCGGTGTGCAAGATCATCGATTACGGCAAGTATCGTTACGAGCTGGCGCGTAAGGAGAAGGAAGCCAAGAAAAAGCAGAAGACGGTCGAAGTAAAAGAGATCCGTATGTCTCCCAACATCGAGGCTAACGATTTGAACACGAAGATGAATGCCGCAAAGAAGTTTTTGGCAAAAGGGAACAAGGTGAAGGTCACGTTACGTTTCCGCGGCCGCGAGATGGCGCATATCAAGGAGACGCGCCATGTCCTGGATGATTTTGCCGAGGCGCTTTCGGACGTTGCGGTAATTGAGAAGCCTTCCAAGCAGGAAGGGCGCGCCATCAGTATGGTGTTGTCGGAAAAGAAGAATTAAAGAACGAGCAGGAAGAGGAGGTCTATTATGCCTAAGATGAAGACAAAGAGAGCAGCTGCAAAGCGCTTTTCCGTAACGGGAACCGGTAAATTAAAAAGAAGCAAGGCCTACAAGAGCCATATCTTAACGAAGAAATCCACCAAGCGTAAGAGAAACTTACGTCAGTCGGCGATCACGGATGAGACGAATGTTAAGAATATGAGAAAGGTAATGCCGTACGCGTAATGACAGCGGATGGATGTTGAGATTGGAGGTTAATTATGGCAAGGATCAAAGGCGGTTTGAACGCAAAGAAAAAGCATAACAGAGTATTAAAGCTGGCAAAGGGCTATCGCGGCGCACGCTCGAAGCAGTACCGGATCGCGAAGCAGTCCGTTATGCGTGCTTTAAATACGGCATATGCGGGACGTAAGCAGAAGAAGAGAGAGTACAGAAGACTTTGGATCGCGCGTATCAATGCAGCGGCACGGATCAATGATCTTTCTTACAGCAAGCTGATGTTCGGTCTGAAGTTAGCGGGCGTGGAGATGAACCGTAAAATGCTTTCCGAGATGGCGATCAGCGATGCGGACGGCTTCAAGAGACTTTGCGAGCTGGCAAAGAGCAAGGTGGCGTAATGGCAATTTTGGTGACCGGTGGTGCCGGATATATCGGCAGTCATACCTGTGTTGAGCTTCTTAACGCGGGCTATGATGTGGTAGTTGTGGATAATCTTTCCAACGCGAGCGAGAAAGCGCTGGATCGTGTAAAAGAGATCACGGGCAAGGATCTTACATTTTATCGGGCTGATATCCGTGATCGTAAGTCACTGGAAGATATTTTTGCAAAAGAGGATCTTAGTGCCTGCATCCATTTTGCCGGCTTAAAGGCGGTCGGCGAATCGGTGGCAAAGCCATGGGAGTATTATGAGAATAACATTTCCGGCTCCCTTGTGCTGTTCGACGTGATGCGGCAGCACGGCTGCAAGAATATCATCTTTTCCTCGTCGTCGACCGTATACGGGACGCCGGAGGTGGTACCGGTGACCGAGGAGACGCCGAAAGGAATGTGCACGAATCCGTACGGCTGGACGAAGTGGATGCTCGAGCAGATCTTATCGGATATGCAGGCTGCGGATAACGAATGGAACGTGATCCTGCTTCGGTATTTCAACCCGATCGGCGCCCACAAGAGCGGCAGGATCGGCGAGAACCCGAACGGCATCCCGAATAATCTGATGCCATACATCACGCAGGTTGCGGTCGGCAAGCTTGAGACCTTAGGCGTTTTCGGCGATGATTACGACACGCCGGACGGCACGGGCGTTCGCGATTACATTCACGTAGTTGACCTTGCGGACGGTCATGTAAAGGCGCTTGCTAAGATCAAGGAGAACTGCGGGCTTAAGGTTTATAATTTGGGCACCGGCGTCGGATACAGCGTGCTTGAGATCATTAAGAATTTCGAGGATGCGACCGGGGTAAAGATCCCCTATGTGATAAAGCCGCGCCGCGCGGGTGATATCGCCGCGAATTACGCGGATGCCACGAAGGCGAAGGAGGAGCTCGGCTGGGTTGCCGCGAACGGCATCAGGGAAATGTGCGAGGACTCCTGGCGCTGGCAGAAGAACAATCCGAACGGCTATGAGGAATAAGAAAAGATAAAGAATGATCGGGCTTTTCCTTATCGCAGGGCAGACCGGCTTATATGGTCGTGTCCCTGATGGGAGAGCCCGTTTTGTCTTGTAAAAGCGAGGGTAAGTACTATGGATAAAATTCAAATGACAACGCCGCTTGTGGAGATGGACGGCGATGAGATGACGCGGATCCTTTGGCAGATCATAAAGGATGAGCTGATATTGCCGTTTGTGGACTTAAAGAGCGAATACTACGATCTCGGACTTAAGATGCGTAACGACACCGATGATAAGATCACGGTGGATGCAGCCGAGGCGACGAAGAAATACGGTGTTGCGGTCAAATGCGCGACGATCACGCCGAATGCTGCGCGTGTCGAGGAATATGGGTTAAAAGAAATGTGGAAGAGCCCGAACGGGACGATCCGCGCGATCCTGGACGGTACGGTATTCCGCGCGCCGATCATAGTAAAAGGGATCGACCCCTGTGTGAAGAATTGGAAAAAGCCGATCACGATCGCCCGTCACGCTTACGGCGACGTATACAAGGCGTCCGAAATGAAAATCCCGGGACCGGGCAAGGTAGAGCTTGTCTATATAGCGGCGGACGGGCAGGAGACGCGTACGCTCGTTCACGATTTTAACTGTGCAGGCGTGGTGCAGGGGCAGTATAATCTGGTGCCCTCGATCGAAAGCTTTGCGAGAAGCTGCTTTAATTTTGCGCTCGATGTGAAGCAAGATATCTGGTTTGCAGCGAAGGATACGATCTCGAAGCAGTATGACCATACGTTCAAGGATGTCTTTGAAGAGATTTTTGAAAAAGAATACAAGGAGCGTTTCGACGCGGCCGGGATCGAGTATTTTTATACGCTGATCGATGATGCGGTTGCCCGTGTGATGAAGTCCGAGGGCGGCTTTATCTGGGCGTGCAAGAACTACGACGGCGATGTGATGAGCGATATGCTTTCGTCCGCGTTCGGTTCGCTTGCGATGATGACCTCCGTGCTGGTATCGCCCCAGGGATTTTTTGAATATGAGGCGGCACACGGTACGGTACAGCGGCATTATTATAAGCATTTGAAGGGGGAGGAAACCTCGACGAACTCCGTTGCGACGATCTTTGCCTGGACGGGTGCTTTGAAAAAGCGCGGCGAGCTGGATGGAAATGACGCGCTGGTTGATTTTGCGGCCAAATTGGAAAAAGCGTGTATTCTAACGATCGAAGACGGGAAAATGACCGGAGATCTTGCGCGGATCACATCTATCGAGAATCCGGTAACGCTTTCAAGTGAGGCGTTCATTAAGGCAGTTCGCGAGAAGCTGGAAGGGCTGTTATGATTTTAAATGTCAGTCACATCACGAAGGCTTTCGGCGAGGATGTTCTGTTTTCGGATGTGACCTTTATGATCGAAGAGAATGAGAAGGTGGCTTTTGTCGGACCGAACGGGTGCGGCAAAACCACCCTTTTTCGCATCTTAACGGGAAAGGAAGAGGCGGATGGCGGTAATGTGACGCTTGCTTCGGATACATCGGTCGGCTATCTCGAACAGTATCAGGATGAGACAAATGCCGATGATATCCACGAGTACGTGCTCCACGCGCGACAGGATATCCTCGATATGGAGGCACGCCTGAAGGAGCTGGAGGCGCAGATGGGGAGCGAAGCTTCGGTAGGTGAGCACGGCGACAGGTCGATGATGGAATCTTTGGATGCAGAGTCGTCGCAGGGTGCGTTGGACGAGGGTCACGGTCAGAAGTCAACGGAAACCTCGGGCAAAGAGTCTGGCCGGAATGTGGCAACAGCCTCTGATGAGGATCACGCGCAGATGTCAACGGAAATCTCGGACGGAGAGGCGATGCAGATGCCAACGGCGTCCCCGGATGGAGATCACGCGCAGACGATGGCGATTCTTTGTGCGTATCATTCCTTGCTTCACATATATGAAGCGGCGGGCGGCAACAGCTATCGGAGCGAGGTTGTCGGCGTTTTAAAGGGGCTCGGCTTTGCGGAAGAAGATTTCCACAAATCAATGTCGATGCTCTCCGGCGGCCAGAAAACGCGGGTGAATTTAGCGCGCCTTCTTTTAACGAAGCCGGATCTTCTGCTTTTGGATGAGCCGATCAATCATCTGGACTTGGCGTCGATCGAGTGGCTGGAAGGATTTTTGAAAAACTACAAGAAGACCGTGATCATCGTGGCGCATGACCGGTACTTCCTGGATCGCATCGTCGGGAAGGTGATCGACCTTTCGGGGAAGACGGCGCGGACCTACAAGGGCAATTACACGGCCTATGCCGCACAGAAGGAGCTTTGGCAGGTAACGGTGCGCAATGCATACGAAAAGCAACAGGAGGAGATCGCGCACGAGGAAGCGGTCATACGTAAGTTAAAGCAGTTCAACCGCGAGAAGTCAATCAAGCGTGCGGAAAGCCGTGAGAAAAAGCTCGCTAAGGTGGAGCGTGTGGATGCACCCGAGAAGGAGCGCGAGGCAATGCGGATCGCGCTTGTTCCCGACAAGGAAAGCGGTAAGGATGTGCTTCTGGCAGAAGGGCTTGCGAAGGCATTCGGTGAAAAAAGGCTGTTTGACGGGCTTGGATTTCATATCCAAAAAGGCGAACGCGTCGCGATCATCGGTGACAATGGCTGTGGGAAAACGACACTTCTTAAGATCATAAATGAGGTGCTGCCGCCCGATGATGGTACTGTCCGGATCGGGGCGAATGTGACGATCGGATATTACGACCAGGAGCAGCAGAATCTTGATGAGTCGAAAACGTTGTTTGCCGAGCTTTCGGATGCGTATCCCGATCTGACGGAAACGAAGGTGAGGAATGTCCTGGCGGCATTTTTGTTCCGGGAGGATGATGTCTATAAGAAGATCGCCGACTTAAGCGGTGGGGAGCGCGGCAGGATCTCACTCTGTAAGCTGATGCTTTCCGGGGCGAACTTTTTGATCCTCGACGAGCCGACGAACCACCTCGATATGGAGTCAAAGGATATCCTGGAACAGGCGTTAAACAGCTATACGGGGACGGTGCTCTATGTGTCCCATGACCGCTATTTTGTCAATCGGACGGCGCAGCGGATCCTTGAAATGACATCGGCGCACGGACTTGTCGAGTATCTCGGGAACTATGATTATTATCTGGAAAAGCGGGAGAACATCCGGCTCGAAGGTGCGGCAGGAAACGGAAAAGGCGGATCGGGTGCAAAGACGCAGCCAGGCGTGCGTGACATATCCGGTTCCGAAAACGGCAGGAATTGCATCCGTTCCGGGGATCTTTCTTCGGGAATTTCTGTGAGTTCAGATGTGTCATCGGAAGGCGGACAGCCCGCTTTGTCTTCCAAAGAAGCTGCCAAAGAGGCCTGGCAGAAGCGAAAAGATGAAGCGGCAAAGGAAAAGAAGCGCCAGCGCGAGATTGAGGCAACGGAAGAGAAAATTGCCGAATTAGAAGCCGCGATCGCCGCGATCGACGAACAGTTCAACGATCCCGAGACCGCGAAGAATTCAGCGAAGCTCAATGAGCTGACGGCAGAACGGGAGAGGAAGCAGGCACAACTCGATGAACTGTACGATCATTGGGAAATGCTAAGTGAGTGAATCGCCGATGCACTCGCTTTACTGCATATTCTCATAAGGGATCTCCCCATTAGAAAAACCAGAGCTATAATAAATCTCGTTTTCCGTTGTGATGAAGACAGCTTCGACGTCCGGAAGGGCCTCTGCGAAGGCAAGCCCATCCTCAAGTCCGAGGGCGAACAGCGTGGTCGAGAGCGCATCCCCGTCGGTGGAAGAGGCGCAGAGTACGGTAACGGAGGACAGGCCGTTGTCATAGGGATATCCGGTGGATACGTCTAAAATATGGTGATATAATTTGCCGTCTATTTCGGCGTATCGCTGGTAGGTGCCGCTGGTGACGACGGAAAGATCCGAAACCCATAACTTTAAGATTGGCGCTCCGTCAGCGGCAAAAGGCTTTTGGATGCCAATGGCATACGGCTTGCCGTCGGGCTTATTATTGATCGTCAATACATTCCCGCCAAGGTTAATTAGCCCCGAGGTGATACCCTCATTTTCCAAGTATTCTTTCATCTTGTCAGCAATATACCCCTTCGCGATGCCGCCGAGATCAATGGCGCAGGCATCGGAATTTAAGGTCACTGTTCCTGCATCGTGGTCAATTTCTATGGTATGATAATCTATTCCCACAGCAAGAGCATTGACTTCTTCAGATGTCGGAAGCGAAAAGCTGTCGGCGCCGGTTTTTGATTTTCCGTCGCTTGGGTTTGATTCCGGGTTATCTCCTTGAAGAGGCCCGCTTTTGCGCAGAGGATCACCTTTTACACCTAAGTCATCATCTTCCGAAAAATCCCATACATCCGACAGTTTTCCCACGGTGATGTCGAATTTTCCACCGCTTATGTCCCCGTAAGCAATCCCCTTTTCGATCAGCTCCATTGTCTCTTCGTGCACGGCAACCGGTTCAAACGGGTGCGCATTGATCTGCGCGACATCGCTTGTCGCTATCGAATCGGAAAAATACGCCTCATAAATATCCGCAAGTTCAAAGCAATGAGCCAGTGCGTCCTCACGCGAAGCATCGTAAAGCGTAACAGAGATCACCGTATCAAAATAGAACCCGGTGTCGGAAATGCTATTTAGCGAAGGAGCACCGCAGCCGGAAAGCAAAACAAAACAAGAGAAAAAGGAGAGAAAAACAAGCAAAAGCCGCGAAAGCTTTCTTTGCATTCTTGAACAGGATCGTGACTCGCCGAAGCCTGATTTTAACAAATATAAGTAACGGATATCATCATTTGTCATTATATCTTTCCCTCATAGCGGATAATATTCTGTTGCTATCATACAACACACTGGATGTGACCGCAACCTTCGGAACCGTTCGGAAATAACTTCACAAATTGCTTGCCTTTTGCCCGATGGCACCGCATTTTAGATATGCAATGCGTGTCATATAGCCATAATCCATAACATATTTTTGATGCGCTTCCATTATCGAGCGTTCGTGCTGCTCCGCTGATACGGTATACATAGCTAAAGCCACCCTAAAATGATCTCTTTGTCAAAACAAAACGAAACTCCCATTGCCGTTTTTGCTGACTTATGGTAAAGTATAACGGCTATGGAAAAACGAAATCTAAATGAATGCAAACGAATAGTGGTGAAGATCGGCTCCCATTCCCTGGTACACACGCAGACAGGGAAGGTTGACTACATCAAAATGGAACGCCTTGCGATGGAGATCTCCGATCTGAAGAATCGCGGGATCGAGGTGTGTCTGGTAAGTTCCGGCGCGATCGCGGTCGGCAGACAGCTGATGGGATATGATCACCGCCCGGATCGATTGCCTGAGAAGCAGGCGCTCGCTTCGGTCGGGCAGGCACGTCTGATGGCTCTGTATCAGAGGTTTTTCTCGGAATACAATCATAAGGCCGGACAGGTTTTAATGACGAAGAACACCATGCTTAATAACGTGAACCGCAAGAAAGTGGAGAACACGATCGAAGAGCTGTTTCGGATGGGCGTCGTTCCGGTTGTCAACGAGAACGATACGGTCAATACCTATGAGGTGGAGTTCGGTGACAATGATACCTTGTCCGCGCTGGTGACGTCTCTGATCGGGGCGGACCTTCTCATCATCTTAACGGACACCGACGGTCTGTATTCCGCTGATCCGCGCATCGACGAGAACGCGCGTCTGATCACGGAGGTCGACGAGATCGACGAGCACATTATGGCGATGGTATCGGATGTTCCCGGCAGCGATGTGGGGACGGGCGGTATGTCGACGAAGCTTCGCGCAGCGAAGATCGCGACGGCGTCAGGGGCGGATATGATCATCGCCAACGGCGGTGACGTGACCGTTCTGCATCGGATCTTTGAGGATAAATACAACGGCACGCATTTCTTCGCGAAAAAGGATGAGGACTTCGATCTTGTGACGTTTTTGGAAGCGGATGAGTAGGACAGGTTCGTTTGACGTGGATAAAATATGTAAAACGTTGCCGGATAGTTCGGAAAGGTTCGGCCCGAATGCTTTACCGGTAAATTCGGACGGAAGCGTTCGCGGAGCAGATCGGTATCGGAAGCGTGCGTTAACCGCGCGGCGCGGTCTGACGGATGAACAGCGGATACAAAAAAGTGAAAAGATCGCCCGGGAAGTGTATGCGCTGATAAAAGAGCTCTGTGCGGGTGCGGATCATTTTTGCGCCGCCGGTGCCGCCAGCCCGCCCGGTTTATCTGATGGATCGGAAAGCGGCGACACAGACGGAATTTTGGAAGCATCGAAAAGCGTAAGCCCCGACATTCTCTGTTTTTATCCGCTTTTTGACGAGGTGGATCTGCGCGGTCTATACGCGCGTTTGCTGGTCGAAGGCGCGCGGCTGTTTTTCCCCGTTACGGAAAAAGATACGATCCGGTTCTTTCGGGTATCTTCCATGGATCAGTTTTGCGAAGGTGCCTTCCATGTGTTTGAGCCGATCGAAAGGGCGTGTATGTTTGACGATGATGCAGCTCATAAATCGTACGGAAGCACCGCATTGGGTGCTGCCAGGACGTCGTACAAAAGCACCGCGTCGGATGATACAGGAACGCCGGATGATACGATGATGGCGGGTACTGATATCACATCACAGACATTTCATTACATTGCGATCACCCCGGGCGTGGCGTTTGATACGACGGGCAGCCGGATCGGTTTCGGCAGGGGCTATTACGACCGCTTTTTTGCGGCGTATCCGAACGGATTTCGGATCGGTGTCGCGTTTGCGGAGCAGGTGTTTGATACGCTGCCGACAAATGATACGGATGTGCCGATGCACAGACTGATCACAGCGTAAAGAAAAGCAGGGAAAAAATATGAATACAGCAGGGGATAACGCCGCCGTTTCCGAAGAAACGAAGCGGCAGTACGAATTTATACAAAAAGCGCGTGCACTCGTGAATAAGCGCAGTGACGCGATCGGCAGGAAGCTGACGTTTTATGTCCGGACATTTGGCTGTCAGATGAATTTTCTGGGCTCTGAGAAGCTGGTCGGGATATTAAAAGAGATCGGTTACGTGGAAGCAAAAAGCGAGGAAGCCGATTTTGTGTTATACAATACCTGCACGGTGCGGGAGAACGCGAACAACAAGGTCTACGGCAGGCTTGGCGTGCTGCACGGGATCAAAAGAAAGAACCCGAAGATGAAGATCGCGCTCTGCGGCTGTATGATGCAGGAGCCGACCGTTGTGGATACGATCCAAAAGACATATCCGTTCGTCGATCTCGTTTTCGGCACACACAATATCTATAAGCTGCCGGAGCTGTTTGTAACGATGTGGGAAGCGGGCGGGCAGATCATTGATATCTGGGACAGCTATAAGGACATTGTCGAGGATCTTCCCGCGGAGCGCAAATACCGCTTCAAATCCGGCGTGAACATTATGTACGGCTGTAATAATTTCTGCACCTACTGTATCGTGCCGTATGTGCGCGGACGGGAGCGCAGCCGTAATCCGCTGGATATCCTGCGCGAGATCGAGCGGCTTGCGGCGGACGGTGTGGTCGAGGTTATGCTGCTCGGACAGAATGTCAATTCCTACGGCAAGACGCTGGATACGAAGATCACGTTTGCCGGGCTGTTAAAAGAAGTGACACAGATCGACGGGATCGAGCGCATCCGTTTTATGACGTCGCATCCGAAGGATCTTTCCGATGAACTGATCGAAGTGATGGCCGGCTCCGATAAGATCTGCAAGCATCTTCATCTGCCTCTGCAGTCGGGCAGCACGCGGCTGCTTTCTTTGATGAACCGGCATTACGAAAAGGAAGATTATCTTCGCCTGACGGATAAGATCCGCGCAGCGATGCCGGATATTGCGCTTACCACGGATATCATAGTAGGATTCCCCGGCGAAACGGAAGAAGATTTTAACGAGACAATGCGCGTGGTCGAACAGGTGCGCTACGACAGTGCCTTCACCTTTATCTATTCCAAACGGACCGGCACGCCGGCGGCGAAATGGACGACACAGATTCCGGAGGATGTGGTGCAGCGGCGTTTTGACCGGCTGCTTGCCGCCGTCCAGCGGATCGGTGCCGAAAAGGCGGAAAAGTTTACGGGAACGATACAGAAGGTTCTCGTTGAGCAGATCAACAAGCAGGATAAAACGCTTTTGACCGGGCGGATGGACAATAATTCCGTCGTGCATTTTCCGGGAGATGAAAGCCTGATCGGCAAGATCGTAGATGTAGAGCTTGTCTGGTGTAAGGGCTTCTACTATATGGGCAGGAAAAGTGAAAAATAAAGCAGATGTGATACTGGTCGGTTTTTTGCTGCTGCTTTGTGTGGTTTCGTTTATCGTACTTTATGCGGTAACGTCTGCGAACGGAAATACGATCACGATCACGGTGGACGGAAAAGAATACGGCACCTATGATCTATCGCGCTCGCAGGAGATACCGGTCGTAACGGATGGCCGGACGACGAATGTCGTTGTGATCGAAGATGGGAAGGCCTATATGAAGGACGCGTCCTGTCCCGATCATTTATGTATGATGCAGGGGAAGATCTCACAGGAAAATGAACTGATCGTCTGTCTGCCGAACCGCGTGGTGGTAACGGCGAACGGCGAACAGGGGGAGTTTGACGCCGTAACGGATTAGGAACAAAGGAGACAGCGGACAAAGATGCAGCAGAAAAGATTAGTCCCGATGCTCGGCAGCTTCCTTGCATTGGCGTTGATCCTAAGCTATATCGAATCGCTGATCCCGTTCTATTTCGGTGTGCCGGGGATGAAGCTCGGACTTTCCAAT
>JAFSYD010000062.1 GCA_017443685.1 Lachnospiraceae bacterium
CGCAATGACTCCGCCGAAAGCGGCATTGCGCAGATAAAAGAAAAGAAGTATTTTGACTGCCTGTCGCATTACGAGGGCGACCTGCTGCTTGTCGGCATCAGTTACGACGAAAAGACCAAGACCCACGAGGCGAAGATCGAGCGGCTGTAACTGTTTGACGCGGCGGACGGTGATTCCCCGAAGACAGGCGACGTGATGGAGCAGGTCATCTTCCCTGGCGAGATCCTCTTTGCACTCGGAATTATGTTCCTGACATTCCGAACGCTCCGCCGGGTAAGATACTTCCGCAGATAACAGGGAATACGAATAATCATTTCATTATGGGGAGGGCGTTTTCGTCCTCTCCTTTTCGCTGGAAAAGGTTTGAAAAGAGAAATCAGGTTCACTTTTTTATGGTAGCGCCGTTAAATCCACATAAAGGTGGATTTTCTTTGTACTTTCGTGATATAATAGAGGGTATGGATGGGCGAAAAGGATAGAAGGGGATGGATGCCCATCGGAACAGATGACGTTCGAATATCGACGACGGGAAGCAGGTGATACACATCGAAACGTTTTATTTGATTGATTATGAGAACGTGCATGGCGACGGTCTGGCGGGATGTCAGGACCTGGGCAGGACGGATCATATTGTGATATTTTTCACACAGAACGCGAAGAATATCGATATGAGCGACATTTCCAACCATGGAGCGGCGGAGCTGGAAATGATCGAGGTGCCCACGGGGAAGCAGTCCGCGGATATGCATATTGTGTCATATCTGGGGTTCCTTGCCGGGACGAGAGGGAAGAACTGCAATGTCGTCATAGTAAGCCGCGATACCGATTTTGACAATCTGATCCGATTCTGGACGCAGAAGACCCAGATCACTGCCTCGCGGACGGAGCAGATCAAAAAGAAGCCGGTTACCGGTACGAAGAAGTCCGCGAAGCAGCCGGGTACGGTTAAGAGCGCATCGTCGAAGGAAAGCAGGGCGAAGGGTTCCGCTTCGGCTAAGGATGGCGGAACGAAGGGAACCGGCAGAACAAAGGATGGCGGAACGAAAGGCGTTAGCAGCGCAAAGGGATCCGGAACGAAGGAATCGGGGAGCACAAGGGATGTCGGCGCGGAGAAGACGAAGCTGAACAAGGAAGTGATGCAGGCGGTGAGGAAAGCCGGCTTTGAGACCTCCGTGGCCAATACCGTCGCGCAGATCGCGGCCGCGCTGTACGGCAGCGAGCAGATTTTATCCGATACGCATAATGCGCTGCGCGAGAAGTATTCCAATTATCTGGAAGTGTATGAAGCCATCAAGCACGTAATGTCAAAATACGGGGAGGAAAAGCCGGCAAAGGATGATGGATCGAACGCATCCGGAAAGGATAAGAGCGCCGCAGACAGCGAGATCCGGAATGTGCTCAGTAAAGCCGGATTTCCGAACGATGTCACGAAATACGTTGCGTCGACGGCCGTAAAGAATCTCGGTGAAAAAAGCGGAAAGCAGCAGACCTATAGAGCTGTCATATCAAAGTACGGGCAGAACAAAGGCCTTATCATATACAATCATATCAAAAAGCTGATTTAGTAAGCAAAAAGGAGGATTACCAGATGGCTTTTCAGGAAGAATATCATTTTACATTGCCGCGCGGCTATAAGGACATGGACGGGAATCTGCACCGGGAGGGCGTGATGCGTCTTGCGAACGCGGGTGACGAGATTTTGCCGCTTAAGGATCAGCGGGTGCAGCAGAATCCGGCGTACCTGTCGATCATTCTTTTATCAAGGGTGATCACGAAGCTGGGAGATCTGCCGGCGGTTGATACGAAGGTGATCGAGCGGCTTTATACGATGGATCTTGCGTATTTACAGGAGCTTTACGAGGAGATCAATTCCTCGGATATGCCGCATTTTCGCGGGACCTGCCCGCATTGCAATAAAGAGATCGATATTCCCGTAAATTTTATGGAAGCCGGACGGTAAAAACATATCCGGCGGATAAAATCTACGAGGAAATGGCGTTCATCGGCTACTATATGCACTGGGAGGCGGACAGCATTGCCGCGATGAGTCATAGAGAGCGGACCCGCTGGTGCAGCGAGATCTCGAAGATCAACAGCAAGCTGAACCGTGAGCCGGAACGCAAAAATGTGTTTGAAATATAAGTGCGGCTGCACGTAAGGGGGAAACGGGGAATGAAAGACATCAAGCAGCTTTTGGAGCATTTGGAATATCACATTTTACAGGGCAGCATCGAAGGAGAGATCACGGACCTTGTGTACGATTCGAGGAAGGCGACCGAGGGGTGTATGTTCGTCTGCATTAAGGGCGCGTCCTTTGACGGGCACACGGCGGCCGGGCCTGTGGCGGATGTCGGAGCGAAGGTGATCGTGGTATCGGACGAGGTAGAGGTCAGAAGCGACGTTACGGTGATCCGGGTCGCGGATACGCGGGAAGCGCTGGCGTATCTTGCGGCGGCGTATTTTGACTATCCGGGGGATGAGCTGAAGGTCATCGGTATCACCGGAACGAAGGGGAAGACGACGACCACCTATATGGTGAAGTCCATTCTGGAAAACGCGGGCTATCGTGTCGGACTGATCGGAACGATCGAAGCGATCATCGGCGACGAGCACATTCCTGCGCTCAATACTACGCCGGAATCCTACACCATCCAGGAGGATTTCAGACGGATGCTCGACGCGGGACAGAACGTCTGCGTGATGGAGGTGTCCTCGCAGGGGCTTTTGATGCACCGGGTGGACGGCTTTACGTTCGAGCTTGGCATTTTCACCAATATCGAGCCCGACCATATCGGCCCGAACGAGCATAAGGATTTTGATGATTATCTGCATTGCAAGAGCCTGCTTTTTACCAAATGCAAAAAGGGTATTCTAAACCGCGACGATACGCACATTGACGCGGTTTTAAAGGGACACACCTGCGAGGTGGAGACCTACGGCTTTACGTCGAAGGCCGATTATCGCGCGACGAACCGCAGGCTTAAGCTCAAGCCGGGGAGCTTAGGCGTCAGCTACGATGTGGCGGGGAAGGTGAACTGCCACGTGGATGTGTATATGCCGGGGACTTTTTCCGTATACAATTCCCTTGCGGCGATCGCGATCTGCGCGCATTTTTTGGTTTCGACCGCGGATATGCAAAAGGCGCTTGCGGCGGCGAAGGTGAAGGGGCGGATCGAGATGATCGACGTATCGAAGGATTTTACGCTGATGATCGATTACGCGCATAACGCGATGAGTTTAAAGAGCCTGCTTACCACGTTAAAGGAGTATAAGCCCGCACGGCTGATATGCCTGTTCGGCTGCGGCGGCAACCGTTCGAAGCTGCGGCGGTACGAGATGGGAGAGGTATCGGGCGAGCTTTGCGATCTTACGATCATTACGTCCGACAATCCGCGGTTTGAAGACCCGGATGCGATCATTTCCGATATCAAATTCGGCATTGCAAAGACATCGGGCGAGTATGTCTGTATCCCCGACCGGAAGGAAGCAATCCGCTACGCCATCGAGCACGGGAGGGAGGGCGACGTGATCGTCCTCGCCGGAAAAGGGCACGAGGATTACCAGGAGATACAGGGCAAAAAATACCCGATGGACGAGCGTGTGCTGATCAAAGAAGTTATAGAGGAGATGGCCTGACCCCTAAATCTCTATGGAAGGTTAACCGATAATGTATTATAGTTAAGGTAACGCAATATACCCACTCTTATAGGAAAGGAGCTACTATGGATCACTTGTTTGAACTTACCAAAAAGCGTGTTCTTGCACTTGCTGTCCTGTTTGTTGTCCTGGTCTGCTTTGTGTCGATCGGAATCCACGCGGAAGAAACGACGGCCATGGATGCGGGCAGCGGGTATGTGGTCACGGCGAAAGCGGAAAGCGACGCGGACTATTCGAGCGCGAAGAAGCTTGCCGACACCTTGAAATCCGGCACGGCAGTCACCGACGCGACGGTACTCGCCGTCGTTGATCTGGCGCTCAGCGCGACGCCCGCGAACAAGGGCGGCGACGGATATTACGAGGTCAGGTTAAGCGGCGTATCCAAGATCGAGTCGACGGACAACGTTAATACCATCCGGGTGATGCATCTTGAGAACGGGACGTGGGTGCCGGTAACGGTAACGGCAGTGGATGCGGCCAACAAGACCGTAACGTTTAAGACATCGGGAATGTCGCCGTTTTCCGTAATGCGTTTGAAAATGGACAAGACCTCCCCGGTGGATGCACAGCTGTTCGGCGCATATGAAGCGTCTTCGAAAAAGCTTGTGACGGACAAGATCAAGACGGCCACGGACGCGATGCTCGGCGCGGCGACAAATAAGCTGAACGCGGATAAGCTGAAGCCGTCCGGCGTTGCGGATGTGAAGATATCCGTGGTGTCCGGGGATGCCAAGGACAACATCATGGACAATGGGATAAAGCCGATCGTGAAGAAAAGCGTCGAGAACCGTGCGAAGAACTTGAACGGCGGTTCCGCGGGCGATCAGATCGACTGTGCGGATATCGTTGGGATATATTATTTTAATCTGACGGCCAGTGCGACGGGCGATGTTACCTTCAAGATGGAGGATGAAGTAGACGCGACGGACGGGTATGCCTTCGTGCTGCATTATACGGGGATTTCCTCCGATGAGGACGGCATTACGGCGCAGTTTGTCAAGGTGAACGGCAGCGGTAAGGTTACGGCGCATTTTAACAGCTTTTCACCGGTAGCGATCATCGCGACGACCTGCAACAGCGCGCAGAAGCTGGCAAATTCGTGCTCCTTTAACATGGGTTCGGACGATCCGGCGTCGACGGCGCTCTCATCATCGGCTACGACGGTCGTAGGCACGACTACGGGATCGACATCGATCGGAACGGCGACGACGGTACCGGGCGCGACTACAACGATACCGGGTCTGACCTCGGCGACAGGCACGTCCGCGACAGGCACGACCACGACGACCGTTCCTGGGACGAATACAACGACAACGATCGGAACGGCGACGACGATACCGGGTACGGCGACGGCAGTGCCCGAAGGGGTGACGCCGGAGCCCTCTCCCGCGCCGACCTTCTACTATTATGACGCGTATACCGGCAGCTCGGGAAGCATCGTGGATGCGCTCAAAGCCGTCGGCGAGGTGTGGACGACCAAGGACCACCGCGCGCAGATCGCCGCGGCCAACGGCATCACCGGCTACCGCGGAAGCACGTCGCAGAACCTGCAGATGCTTCACCTGTTAAAAGCCGGACAGTTAAAGAAGGCACAATGACCTACGCAAAGATCATAGTGGACATTTCCCACGAAAAATTAGACAAAACGTTTACTTACCGCGTCCCGGAGCAGCTTCGGGACGCGGTTGGTGTCGGTACGCCTGTCGTCATTCCCTTCGGCAAAGGCAACCGCAGGCTGACCGGCTTTGTGGTGGCGCTTTCGGATACGCCGGAATTCGACCTTAAGAAGATAAAGGACATCATCGGGGTTCCGACCGACGCCTTACCCATAGAAGCGGAGCTGATCGCTCTTGCGGCGTGGATGAGAGAACGTTTCGGCGGAACGATGAATCAGGCGTTAAAATGTGTCCTTCCGATCAAGCGTAAAACGACGCCGAAGGAAACGAAGCTTTTACATCTTGCGTTAGATGAAGCCACCGCAAAGGAGGAGCTTGTACAGCTGCATCGTCGCGCCCGCCATTCGGTGGCGAAGGAGCGGCTGCTTACTGCTTTGATCGAGCAGGGCGATATCCCGTGGGATGTCGTTGTGGGAAAGCTCGACATTCCCTCCGCCCATATCCGTGATTTTGAAAAAAAGGCGTGGATTTCCGTTACATCCTCCCGGGATTACCGCAATCCGCTGAAAGGGATGCAGGTGCGCCCGAATGAAATTGAATTGAACGACGATCAGAAAAAGGCGCTTTCGGTATTTCTGGAGGAAAGGCGCACCGGCGAAGATAAGCCGTTTTTGCTCTACGGCGTGACAGGAAGCGGCAAAACGCAGGTCTACATCGAAATGATCGAAGCGGTGCTTCGCGAGGGAAAGCAGGCGATCGTGCTGATCCCGGAGATCGCGCTGACCTATCAGACGGTCATGCGTTTTTACGGACGCTTCGGCGAAAAGGTTTCGATCATGAATTCCCGGCTTTCCGATGGGGAACGCTGCGATCAGTTCGAACGGGCGAAGGCCGGTGAAGTATCGGTGATGGTCGGACCGCGCAGCGCGCTTTTCACCCCGTTTCCCGATCTCGGGCTCATCATCATCGACGAGGAACACGAGACTACTTACAAGAGCGAACAGGTACCGAAATACCATGCGGCCGAGGTGGCCAAAAAGCGGGCCGCACTTTCCGGCGCAAGTGTGGTATTCGGTTCGGCAACGCCGTCCGTTACAGGTTTTTCCTTTGTAAAAAGCGGAGCCTATACCCTTTTGACCCTGCCGTCCCGTGCGGCGGCAAAGGCCCTGCCCGAATGTCATATCGTTGATCTTCGGGAGGAACTGAAAAGCGGCAACAAAAATATGCTAAGCCGTCTTTTGCTCGCGAAGATACGGGAGCGCCTGGATGCGGGGGAACAGAGCATGCTTTTTATGAACCGGCGAGGGCTGGCCGGTTTCATTTCTTGCAGAGAATGCGGGTATGTGTTAAAATGTCCCCATTGTGATGTTTCGCTGTCGCTGCACCGCGGCGATATCATGCGCTGTCACTATTGCGGATATGAGACGGCCGCGCCGAAGATCTGCCCGGAGTGCGGCTCCAAATACATCGGCACCTTTCGGGCCGGGACGGAGCAGCTGGAGGAGAACGTTGCAAAGCTTTTCCCGGATGCGCGGATCCTTCGGATGGACGCGGATACGACGAAGGGAAAGGATGGGCACGATAAGATCCTGTCCGCCTTTGCCAACCGCGAAGCCGATATTCTGATCGGGACGCAGATGATCGTGAAGGGACACGACTTTTCCGCGGTGACGTTGATGGGCGTTGTCGCGGCGGATATGTCGCTGCACGCGGCGGATTATAACAGCGCGGAGCGGACCTTTGACCTGCTTTGCCAGGCGGCGGGCCGCGCGGGACGCGGCAGCGTGCCGGGGGAGGTTGTCATCCAGACCTATCAGCCCGGGCATTACGCGATAAAAGCGGCGGCCGCGCAGGACTACGAAGCGTTTTATGAGACGGAGATCGCTTACCGGAAGCTTTTGCACTATCCGCCCTGCGGGGCGCTTCTGGTGATCCAGATCTTATCCGCGTATGAGCGGGATGCCGATGAAGCGGCTGATCTTGTTTTTGCCATGTTAATATCGCAGAAGGCAAAGGTGCAGGCGGCGCATCCGGTGGAAGCGCAGATCGCAAAATTAAAAGATATCTACCGCAGGGCGATCTATGTGAAAAGCGCCTCTTACGATGAGCTGGTGCGCATCAAGGATGCCGCGGAACGTTTCACGGAAGGGAATGCAGCCTGCAGACGTACGGTGATGCGGTTCGATTTTAACCCGATGTACGGGTTTTAGATATTAGAAAGGAATAATTTAATGGCTTTACGGGAAGTGCGTGTGGCGGGGGATCCGATCCTGAACAAAACCTTCCGCCCGCTGAAGGAAATGACGGAACGGATATCGATGTTGATCGACGATATGTTTGAAACGATGTACGACCAGGAGGGCGTGGGCCTGGCGGCACCGCAGGTCGGCGTGCTGCGGAGGCTCTTTGTGATCGACATCCCGGAGGAGGACGAGGACGGCAACGAGACCGAAGAAAAGCATCCGATCGTATTTATCAACCCCGAGATCGTAGAAACGAGCGGGGAAGTGACACTGGCGGAGGGCTGCTTAAGCCTGCCGAACAAGGTGGCGAATGTTACGCGGCCGAGCCATGTGAAGATCAGGGCGCTCGACCGTGATATGCAGGAATTCGAGATGGAAGCCGATGATATGCTGGCACGCTGCATTTTACACGAGTTCGATCATCTGGACGGACACGTGTATTCGGAGCTTGCGACCGGTCCGCTTTGGGACATTGAGGATGTCGAGGAGGACGGCGACACCGGTATGGTGCGCCTTAAGACCGACAAGGGTGCGAAGAAGAAGGAAAGCAGGAAAAGACGCAGGCGGAGAAGATTATAATGAAGCTGATCTTTATGGGTACGCCTGACTTTACGGTGCCGATCTTAGACGCACTTTACGGGGCCGGACACGAGATCGTACTGGTGGTGACACAGCCGGACAAGCCGAAAGGCAGGAAGGCGATCCTTACCGCACCGCCGGCGAAGGAATGGGCGTTAAAAAATGATATTCCGGTCTTTCAGCCGGTACGTATCCGGGACGACGGGGCATATGAGGAACTGAAAAAGTACGAGGCGGATGCTGCCGTTGTGGCGGCGTTCGGACAGATATTACCGAAGCGGGTGCTTGACCTTCCGGCGCATGGATGCATCAATGTGCATGCCTCGCTTTTGCCGAAATACCGCGGTGCCGCGCCGATCCAGTGGTCGATCTTAAACGGCGACGTGATCACGGGCGTGACGACGATGCAGATGGGCGAGGGGCTTGATGACGGCGATATCCTTCTGCAAAAGGAATGTGTCATCACGCCGGAGGATACGGGCGGCAGTCTGTTTGACAAGCTCGCTCTGCTTGGCGGAGAGGCGATCGTGGAGACGCGTTTTCTTTTGGAAGCAGGGAAGCTGATCCGGCATCCGCAAAACGAGGCTCTGGCAACGTCCGTGGGCAAGATCGACAAATCCCTCGGCCATCTTGATTTTACAAAGTCGGCCCTCGAGCTGGAACGCTATATCCGGGGGCTTGCACCCTGGCCCGCGGCTTACGTTACCTTCCGCGGCAAAAGCTTAAAGCTCTGGGCGGCGGACGTGATCACGGAAGAGGAGGTCGCGGAGGGCGGTCTGATGGATTTTAAAGCGCTTTCGGTAGCCCCGGGGACGACGGCGTATGTCTCTAAGAGCGCATGGATCGTCCGCGCGGGCGAGGGGCTTCTGGCGCTGCACGCGGTGCAGCCAGAAGGGAAAAAGCGGATGTCCGCGGAAGAATTCCTGCGCGGATATAAGGTGAAGGTCGGGGAAGCTTTTTTTTGATCCCGAATGGAGGGGCCCGGTACTGTCCGGGAACGAAGTGAGTGGCTGACAGCACTGGCATCCGGACGGACGTAAGAAAGTCAAATATTACTTGCGGTAATATAGGAGGATGAGAAATGTATTATGATCCTACATATATTTTAGTCATTATCGGCGCAGTTCTGTCGCTGGCGGCTTCCGCCAAGGTCAAATCCACCTTCGCGAAGTATTCACGGGTGGCTTCGAGGAGCGGTTTGGACGGAAGAGAGGCGGCAAGGCGTGTGCTTGGCGCGGCCGGGATCACGAATGTCGGCATCCAGCATGTCGGCGGAGAACTTTCCGATCATTATGATCCGCGGACGAAGACGGTGAATCTGTCCGATCCGGTATATGCGAAGACCTCGATCGCAGCGATCGCTGTGGCGGCGCATGAATGCGGGCACGCGATCCAGGATGATAAGCAGTATTTTCCGTTGAATTTTCGCTCAACCTTAGTACCGGTGGCGAATTTCGGTTCCATGGCGGCCTGGCCTCTGATCGTGATCGGATTGTTCATCAATTCGAATACGGGCGTATTTCTTCTGAACCTCGGGATATGGGCGTTTTCGTTTTCGGTACTCTTCCAGCTGGTGACGCTGCCGGTGGAGTTTAACGCATCCCGCCGGGCGCTTGCGATGCTCGAGTCGAACGGGCTTGTGCCGGAGGATGAGCTTCCTTACGCGAAAAAGGTTCTCTTCGCGGCGGCGCTTACCTATGTAGCGGCAGCGGCAGCTTCCATATTGCAGCTTTTGCGTCTGATGATGATCGCGAACAGCAGACGGGACTGATCGGAGTGTTGTGGTTTGAACGCGCGGACAGCAGCATTACAGATATTAATAAAGGTTACGGAACACGGGGCGTATCTTTCCGATACGCTTCGGTTGCATTTTAAGGAATTGCCGGACCGGCAGGACCGGGCGTTCGTAAGCTTCCTTTGTACGGGAACGGTCAAACGTTTGATTGAGGTCGACTTTCGCATCAACTTATACGCGAAAACGAAGATCAAAAAGATGCACCCCATCGTACGGAACATCCTTCGCATGGGGGCGTACCAGCTATTGTATATGGACGGCGTTCCGGCATCGGCCGCGGTCAACGAGTCGGTGAAGCTGGCCAAAAAGAACGGACAGGCCAAAGCGTCGGGTATGATCAACGGTATCCTGCGCAGTATGGCAAGAGAGGATAAGCCCTGGCCATTTACCGGCAGGAAGCCGCGGACGGCCGCGGAGTGCGCGCTTGTGTTTTCCGTGCCGGAGTGGATCGCGGAGCGTTTCGCCGGACGGTTCGGGTTGGAGGGCGCAAAGGAGATCTTAAGTGCCTGCCTTTCGCCGGCGCCGCTTACGATCCGGGTGAATACGAGCAGGATCGCGCCCGGGGAGCTTGCAAAGCGGCTTGCGGGGGAGGGCGTTACGGTAAAGGCGGCGGATGCGGCATATGTATTGGAGAATGTCGGGATCGTTGAGGCGCTTGCTTCCTTTAACGAAGGGCTCTTCTTTGTGCAGGATCTGTCATCGATGGAGCCGGCTGCCGCAGCCGGTATCCGCCCGGGAGATACGGTTGTGGACGTGTGCGCCGCGCCGGGCGGCAAGGCTATGCACGCGGCGGATATTCTGATGACGCAGGCGTCCGGCCGGGATAGCGGGGATGCGGCAGATCGCGGGATGGCGCCGGAGCGTTCACAGGCGGCCGGCCTTGTTATCGCCCGGGACGTCAGCGAGGCGAAGGTCGCGAAGATCCGTGAGAATATCGACCGGGCCGGCTTTACGAATATCCGCGCCGAGGTATGGGATGCACGGGTCTTCGACGAGCGGATGGCAGGCAAAGCCGATGTGGTGATCGCCGACCTTCCGTGCTCCGGCTTAGGTGTCTTAAAGCGAAAGCCGGAGATCAAGTTCCGGGTGACGGAGGATGACATCGCTTTGCTTAGCAGACTGCAGCAGGAGATCCTGGACACTGTCTGCGAATACGTAACAGACGGAGGAAAGCTCGTTTACTCCACCTGCACGCTTACCGAAGAGGAGAACGAGGGGAACGTGCGGCGCTTTTTGGAGGCGCATAAAGATTTTTCCCTTATCTCCGAAAAGACGATCCTGCCCGACGCGCTGCGGGATGGATTTTTTGTAGCGGTACTGAAAAGATATGGAAAAAACTGATTTAAAATCTTTCACTTATGAGGAAGCGGCAGACTTCCTCGCGCGCATCGGCGAGCCGGCCTATCGCGCGAAGCAGCTTTATGACTGGATGCACGTCAAAAAGGCGGCGGCTTTCGATGAGATGACGAACCTGCCGAAAAACCTTCGCAAAAAGCTGGAAAAGGAATGCGCCTATACGGCGCTTACGGCAAAGAGCATTCAGCAATCCGCCCGGGACGGCACACGCAAGTATTTATTCGAGCTTGCCGACGGCAATCACATCGAAAGTGTTTTGATGCGCTACCGGCACGGCAACAGTGTCTGCGTGTCCTCGCAGGTGGGCTGCCGGATGGGCTGCAGGTTCTGCGCGTCAACGCTGGACGGCGTGGAACGCAACTTAACGCCCGGCGAGATCCTCGATCAGATCTACCGGATCGAAGCAGATATCGGCGAGCGCGTTTCCAATGTCGTCATCATGGGGATGGGCGAGCCGTTCGACAATTACGACAATGTGTTAAGATTCATCCGTATGGCAACGGATGCGCATGGCGCGAACATCAGCGGAAGGAACATTACCTTATCGACCTGCGGGCTCGTGCCGCGGATCTATGATCTGGCAGAGGAAGACTTAACGATCACGCTTGCGGTATCTTTGCATGCCGCAACCCAGGAAAAGCGTATGCAGCTGATGCCGGTTGCAAAG
>JAFSYD010000063.1 GCA_017443685.1 Lachnospiraceae bacterium
CAGTATTTAAAAGAAAAGAACACTGCCTTTTTCCTTTTTGGTTATTTGTGTTTATGTGCCGCAAATCTGTTTTTGCCGGTGGTATTTTATTATTTTACCTTCACTACGGTTGAAAGAGAATTTCTGGTGATGGTTGCGGTGTACGCGGCGCTTGTGGTGCTTTTTGCGTGGCTCGTTTATCCGGCACTTATCCATATGGATCATCAGGCGAATCAGACCGCATATGAGATCTTACTGGATGATGAATATCCGCTGATCGTGGATCTGCAGAGGTTTTCGATGGCGGAGTATGTGCATGCCCGGAGGGTATCGGAGCTTTCGGCGGATTGTGCGTCGGAGATCGGGGCGAATCAGCTTGCGTGCGCCTGCGGCGGCCTGTATTACCGGATCGGTAAAATGATCGGGGCACCAGAGATCAAAAATACGGTGAGGATGGCGACCGACCATTGTTTTCCGCCGGAGGTCATCCTGATCTTAGGCGAATTCGAAGGGAAAGAACGTCTGCCGCAGAGTCCGGAATCGGCAATCGTCCAGATGGTGGATGCGCTGGTAACGCGGCTTGAGCTGATCGATAAGGGAATGATGGAAAGCTCGTGGAACCAGGATATGCTGATCTACCGGACCTTGAACGAATTCTCAAACGCGGGGATGTATGACGAGGCCGGGCTTTCGATGAACCAGTTTTTGCGTATCCGGGAGAAGCTGGTGCAGGAAGGAATCAAACTATGACGATTCTTTTTGAAAATGAAACAGAAAGCAGTTTTGATTTTAACGAAATAGAGATCGCCGAACGGGTGATCGGCGAAGCGTTACGGCAGGAAGGGTTTTTGTGTGGCTGTGAGGTGTCCCTGACCTTGACGGACGACGAAGGGATCGCTGCTTTAAATAAAGAGTTTCGTGCGATCGACGGCCCCACGGATGTTCTGTCTTTTCCGATGCTGGATTTTCCCGAAGCAGCACCGGCGGACTATGAAGTAAGGGAAGAGGATACCAATCCCGATACCGGGGATGTTATGCTTGGCGATATTGTGATCAGTGTGCCGCGGATGTGTGCACAGGCGGATGAATACGGGCATCCCGTACTTAGAGAATATGCTTTTTTGATCGCGCACAGTATGCTCCATCTTTTGGGCTACGACCATATGGAAGAGGACGAACGTGCGGTGATGGAAGAAAAGCAGGAGAAGATTTTATCGGCGCTTGATATTAGAAGATGAGTAAGGATAACACACAAAAGGAACAGCATATCAAAAGAAGTGACACGGCATTTTTGATGCAGGGTTCGCTTTTGGCGGCGGCATCGATCATCAGTCGGATCGTCGGATTGGTGTATCGCATTCCAATGACGGCGATCATCGGGAAGCGGGGCAACGACTTTTACGGAACGGCGTTTTCCATCTATAATATAATGCTGATCATATCGTCGTATTCGATCCCGCTCGCGGTGTCGAAGCTGGTTGCCACACGGGTTGCAAAAAAGGAGTTCAAAAATGCCTTCCGCGTGTTAAAGGGATCCCTTTTGTTTGCGACCTTAACCGGCGGAACGGCAGCGCTTGTGATGTGGTTTGGTGCTGACTATTTTACGGGAACCATGTTAAAAACGCCGCTTGCGGTCCTTGCCGTTAAGGTACTGTCTCCGGTAGTATTCATCGTTGCGATCTTAGGCGTGTTCCGGGGATTTTTCCAGGGACTTAATACGATGAAGCCCTCGGCGCTTTCCCAGGTGATCGAACAGATCGTAAATGCTTTTGTCAGCGTGACCGCGGCATTTGTCCTTGTGGATTACGGCAGCCGTGCAGGTGCGGTACTGATGGATCGCGAAGGCATTCGCGCGGCATACGGCGCGGCGGGCGGAACGCTCGGAACGGCGGCGGGAGCAATGACTGCACTCTTTGTGATGTTTGTCATCTTCCTTGTTATGGGCGGACGGTTTAAAAAGCGCCTTTTGCGTGACCATTCGAAGAATAAGCTCAGATATATGTCGTTAGCGGGTCTTTTGGTCATTACGATCATTCCGGTGCTGCTTTCCACAACGCTTTATAATATCGCAAGCATCGCCAATCAGGGCGTGTTTAAAAATATTGCGCATCTGCAGCACTATGATCCGAAGCTGGTATCCGAATGGTGGGGCGTCTATGCCGGGCAGTTTAATGTCCTGATCAATGTTCCGATCTCAATCGCTTCGGCGCTTGCGGCATCCAGTGTGCCGTCGCTTACCACTTCCTTCCATGAGGGGGATATGCCGAAGGTGAAGCGCCAGATCGTGACGGCGACACGGTTCATTATGATCATCGCCTTCCCCTGCGCGGTCGGCATGGCGGTTCTCGGCGGACCGATCATGATGCTTTTATTCTCGGATTTTGACAAAATCTCCGGGAATATGATGACGATCGGCGCGGTCGCGATCGTGTTTTTCTCACTGTCGACGCTGACGAACGGACTCTTGCAGGGAATCGACAAAATGCGCATCCCCGTTATGAATGCGGCTATCTCGCTCGTTTTACAGACGGTTGTGCTGGTGTTTTTGATGATGGTATTTCATTTGCATATTTATGCGGTCGTCATCACGAACGCATTTTACGGGCTGTCGATGTGCTTCTTAAACGGCCGTGCGGTGCGAAAATACGCGAAGACCAGACAGAATATCAAGCGGACGTACCTTATCCCGTTAGAAGCATCGGTGGTGATGGGAGTGGCGGTCTTCTTTGCGTACCGGCTGCTGCATACCTTAACGCGGTCGAATGCGATCTCCTGTCTGATGGCGATCGCGGTCGGCGCTATGGTGTATTTTGTGGTGCTTGTACTGATGCGCGGCATCACGGAGTATGAGTTAAAGGCATTCCCCAAGGGCGAGGTGCTGGTGGCGCTCG
>JAFSYD010000064.1 GCA_017443685.1 Lachnospiraceae bacterium
CATTCATTCTGCATTATGCCTAAGAAATTCACCATCTGATTACAAAGTGTGGACAGATGGGAAGCCGGTGCGGAAGTGATCTTGCCCGGTACGCCGCCCAGGCCTTCCTGGATCAGCTGCTTTAAGCTCCAGCCGGCACAGTAACCGGTCAGCATCGCAAGGTCATGCAGATGGATCGCCGCAGTGCGATGCGCTTCCGCTATTTCGTCATCATAAACCTCGGAGAGCCAGTAATTCGCCGTGATCGCACCGGAATTGGAAAGGATCAGGCCCCCGACAGAGTATGTTACCGTCGAGTTCTCTTTTACCCGCCAGTCGTTGATCTTAAGGTAATCGTTCACAAGCTCCTTGTAGTTTAAGAGAGCGGAGTTGACGTTGCGGACTTTCTCTCTCTGTCTGCGGTAAAGAATGTACGCTTTCGCCACATCCGCGTATCCGCACTCGGACAGCACCTTTTCCACACTGTCCTGGATGTCCTCGACCGTGATCTTTCCGTCCACGATCTTCCCGTCAAAATCCGAAGTCACACGCAAAGCGACCAGATCGATCACACTCGGATGATACTCCTTGCCAAGCGCGTCAAATGCCTTCGTGATCGCAGCGGAAATCTTAGTGATGTTAAACTCCGCTACATCTCCGTCTCTCTTCACTACCTGATACATGAAAATGCCCTCCCAGAAAATCTCGTAATATGAAAGTAAGCGGGCAAAACCGTTCCTCGTTCAAAATCAGTTTTGCCATTGTTATGAAACAAAATCGTCGTTGTCACCCCTGCAAAAAGCGCGAGGTTTCGAACAATAAATAACATAGCATATACGAGCGAGAGTGTCAACATCTTGTGGTTATAAGAATAACCAAAATCTATATGTTGTAGTTGTGCACTATATCTTGTCCTTTTTCGGAAGCCTTGATTTTACTCGGTTCAACCAAATTATATACGGTTTCATTTAATTTTTATTCCTCTATCCCCCGAAGATCCGCAGCCCCAACATATGGACGCACCGCCTCTATATATTGATGCAGCGCATCTATGGATGGTGCCTTAAGCCCCTTCTCGGGTACCGAATCCCGGTCAATAAATCCCTGCAAAAAATACCTCTTTGCACCCCGGATCCATTCTCCGATCGCGATAAAATCAGCCTCTTCGTGCAGGCTGTCCACAACCGTCGTCCGGAATTCGTAGTCGGGCGCTTTTTCCATGATAAGACGGATGCTTTGCGTAATGACGTCAATATCTATGGTGCTTACCCCGGCGGTTTTTGCATATTTTGCGGGGGAATTTTTGATATCCATCGCCACATAGTCGGCAAGGCGCTCCGAAAGGATATCACAAAGAGTCCCGGGATGGCAGCCATTGGTATCAAGCTTTACCAGAAACCCCATTTTTTTTACCTTACGCATCACACCTGCAAGCTCTTTTTGCAGGCACGGCTCCCCTCCCGTAAACGCAACCCCGTCTAACAGGCCTTTTCTTTTCTCCAGGAAAGCAAACAGTTCCTCTTCCTCCATAACAGGGTCTGCCGAACCATCCGCCAGTTCAAAATTATGGCAGAACGGACAGCGGAAGTCACACCCCCCCGTGAACACCGTGCACGCCACCCTGCCCGGGTAGTCCAACAGCGTCATTTTCTGTAAACCGTATATTTTCATCCCTTTTCCTTTCTAGCGCGGGGCTTTGCCCCCCCCGGGAAGCGCGCCGGTGCGCACCGGCGCGCTATTATACAAAAGAAGCCGCCTTAACAGCAGCCCCTTTTGTCCCTTATGTATATTACTTATACTTTAAACCCATTGTAAAACCGGATGGTAACTGTTCAAGGTAAATGAACAGTTACGCCGAATGGTTGCTTTACCGGACGCGCTTACTCGTCAAGAATGCCGTTCATATCGAAGGTATAATTCCGCTTGGTCTCGCCGGTCTTTTTATCCTTTTCCTTTTCACTCGGATAATAGGGCAGTTCCTCCGTCTTGTTGTAGTAAAGCTTCCCGTTGTCCTGCGCGTAAATCCAGCCTGCGCTGGCATTGAACCAGCCGCCGTTCTTCGTTCCTGGTCCGCCTTCCTCAATCCGGCCGTAATCCTCGTCGTAATAATACAGATTCGTGCCTTCCCATACGAAGCCGCTCTGCAGAGCCCCGTCCGGACCGAACAGATACTTGCCGGTGATCGTCACACCGCCCACCTTCTTCTCACAGTCCTTCTTCTGGCTGCGCGCGATCACGCCGGTGCTCGACGCGAAATAGGTCTTGCCGCCCACGTCGAACCACCCGGTCTCGATAATGCCGCTGCCCGGATTGATGTAATACAGGTTGCCGCCGATCTCCTGGAAGCCGTACTGGATCGAGCCTGTCGACGGATCCATATAATACCGGTCATCGTCCACCTTGCGGAAGCCGTTCTGCAAAGCGCCGCCTTTGTTGAAGTTATATGTCTCGCCGTCGATCGTGAAAAATCCGTCCTTTAACGCGATACCCGACGGCGGCGCAAAGTAATAGGTTACGCCGTCCACCGTAAGCCAGCCCTTGTACATTTTGCCGGTCGTCATGTCAAAGTAGTACAGATCCTCGTTATTCAGCTTGATCAGGCCTTTCTGCATCTGTCCGTTGACATAAAAATACGTATCACCGTTGGCATCCTTTTGGAACGAATAGGTAAAGCTGCTGTTGCCGCTATTCTGGTTATAGGTGGATGAGCTGCTGCCCGTGACCGACGGCGCTGTTACCGCCGGATTGGTCCCCTGCTGGATGGTCGTCGTCGTTCCCGTGCTTCCGCCCGTGCTCATCTTCGTCCTTCCGTCATTCACCACCATTTCGCTACTCGGTGTCGCTGCCACCGTTGCCGTGTTGGCTGATGACGGACCTTTCATCGCCTCCGAAGTGATGGCAATGGTGTTGGCGTCATTCGCCGATGCCTGCGTCATATCCTTCGTCCTGCTCTTCACCGGTGCCGTCAC
>JAFSYD010000065.1 GCA_017443685.1 Lachnospiraceae bacterium
AAGCCTGTATGCTTCATTAAAATCAACACCTTCTGCAAGTAAGTAAAGCCAAACATCCATGTCTTTCCAGAAAAAGATAGGTGAGGCAACTGTCTGTTGCTGTATTTTAACCGACTCAGCATCGTCCTCAACTCGATTGTACTTTGAACGACTTACTGATTCTGATTTCCTAATACCATAAAAAGTCAAAATCTGCTGGTTCCGGTATAGACTATTAATCACCCTTGTAATCGGTCCGGTCTTGAACATCGAGCAACACCATCTCATCATTCGAGCAGGGGGACCAATATCCTCACAAACATCCATAAAAACCTGCTCATTGTTTCTCGCTATCTTAAAGATTGCCTGTGGATGTTCTTCTCTATATCGATTCGCATACTCTGTCGTATAAGGAAACTCAAGCGTAGTATCTCCAAAAATATGCACGAGGCTCGGATTGCTCAGCGATTTGATAACCACATCCGCCGTTGCCGTGGAATCCTTACCACCCGAAAATGATATAACAACATTTTCCTCCGGGAATTTGGAGGCTTCCTGATTGACAAAACGGTACGCCTCGTCTTTCAAATAATGCAATCTTGAAGCATTCGCTTCAACAAAGCGTTTTATAGTTTCATCAAAGAAGGTATAGTTATTGTCCTTCTTATGCGTTTCAAGTTTTCTGGCTATCTCATCCGCATCAGCGGTTTTAAAAAGCGAGCTTGGTAGAGACACCGATTTGCCATCAATGTAATATCTGCTATTAACAGCCCATACAGATTTCTCAACATACTCGTTCGGCTTGCGATCAAGTAAGATTTCAAGCAACAACCTCTCTTCGGGAAATACAGGTCTGATATCTGAGGTCATATACTTCATTTTGCTTCCGCATCGCGGGCAAACACCTTTGTCAGCCTGTGATACTTCTTGGAGTACAGGAACTCTACATTCACCACACCAATGAATCTCGACAGGTATATCCTCGACCGTATCGCTCCCACAAACCGGGCACTTTTTTTCATTCAATTCAATATTACAATTCCTACACCACATACCCCGGTATCCTTCGCAATATAGTGCCTTACAGCACTTATTCTATCAAATTAGCTGTCCGATAATTTGGACTTCACTATAGGGAATCACTCATAGCTGATGATCTCGCTGATGTTGCATTCTAAGTACTTAGCAAGCTTTTCAAGCACTTTATTCGAAACGGGTTCGCCTTTTCCCATTTTTGCGACGGTCGCTGAGCTCAACCCTGCTTTGTTTACTAAGTCCTGCTTTTGAAGCCCCTTATCGATCATTATTTTACATAATACGTTGTATGAAAACTTCATAGCTATAGTACCTTTCTCACTTCAACAAACTCCTATAGTCAGCCGTATATCAGTATAGCATTAATTCCCCTGAAAATCCATCAAAATATTCAAAAAAATAAAGATTTTCTTTCAAAGTGTGAATAACAGACTGCTGGTAAGCAACTTCCAGCAATCCTAACCACTCGCCCTCTCTAAAAGCCCTATTTTTCCAACAATCCTGTACACTCAATAAGCAAAAAAGCGTTTCTGTAGCCTCCACCTGTATTTTTGCGATGGTCAGCTTGATTTGAAAGGCAGCAAAAAAGGGATTCCCGGACGTTGCCCCGATCAGAGGTGATATCCGCAGAATCCCTTTATTTCAAGCCTTTTAAGCCCCTTCTATGCCTTTACCCGTGACATCAAGACCACGCACTCGACATGCATACTATGCCCAAACTGGTCAAATGGCGTATACTCCTCCAATCGGTAGCCGCCTTCCGTCAGCATTTTCAGATCCCGTGCAAGGGTTGACGGATTACAGCTGATGTAGACGATCCGTCCTGGTGCAGCGGAAAGCATCGCGGAGAGGCAGGCTTCATCGCAGCCCTTTCGCGGCGGGTCGATCACTATGACGTCCGGACGGGTAATAAGCTTTGCGTCCTTTAGCACCTCCTCTGCCTTCCCCTCGACGAAGGTAACATTTTCAATCCCGTTATGGCGGGCATTCTCTTTTGCATCGGCTATCGCCTCCGGCACCGCCTCGACACCATAGACATGCTTTGCGCACTTCGCAAGAAGAAGCGTCATCGTTCCGATCCCGCAGTACAAGTCCCACACGTTCTCATGCCCGCCCGGCGCGGCATATTCCACCGCCTTCGCGTAGAGCTTTTCCGTCTGCCGTGGGTTGACCTGGTAAAAGGATTTTGCGGAGATCATAAATTCCACGCCGTTTAACGTGTCACGAATGCGATCCTCTCCCCAAAGCGTCACCGTCTCGTCCCCAAGAATCACGTTATCCTTTCGTGTATTGATATTCATTACAATCGACGTCATCCCCGGCACATTGCGAAGCGCTGCAATCAGCCGCTCCGTCCCCAGCAGCTTCCGCACTGCCGATACCACACATACCATCACCTGCCCGGAATACAGCCCGTAACGGATCAGCAGATGCCGGATGCTGCCCGTTCCCGTTTTCTCATTATACGGGCGGACATTCTGCTCTCGCATATACTTCTTTAATATTTTCCTTATCTGCGCATCCCCGTCCTGCCCGATCTTACAATCGCTGCATTCCACAATCCGATGGCTGTGCGCAGCGTAATAGCCGATCACGATATTCCCGTAAGCATCCTCTCCGACCGGATACTGCGCCTTGTTGCGGAACCGAAACGGATCTTCCATTCCCACGATCGGCCGCTTTGCCCGCTCTATCTCCTGCTCATGGATACCCGCAATCCGCTGTATGGCATTTCTTACCTGCCTTTCCTTTACTTCCAGCTGCTTCTCGTATGAAAGAGCCATCATCGTACATCCGCCGCATATCTTCGACGCTTCACATGCCGGCACGACGCGGTCCGGAGAGGCCCGAACCACCGAAATCAAACGGGCGTACCCGTAAGTCTTTTTCAACTTCGTTACGCCCGCCGTGATGGTATCGCCGACTACGGCATCCTTCACAAAGAAAGTCATTCCGTCCTTATGTCCGATGCCTGCGCCATCCACACTCATATCTTCGATATACAGTTCAAATTCGTCATTCTTTTTCATTGCTCGTCCGCCAAATTCTGTTTACTCCCGCAAAGCGCTTCCAGCTCTTCCTGTGCTTCCTTCAGCCCCTTATCCACATTCTTTTCGCCATTTATTATTTCACGCATATGCGCACCGAGAATCGTGTAAAAATCCGTCCACTCCTCCATGATCGGCCGGTAAACCCCGTTTTCAAGCGCCTGTCTTACCGCCTCATACTGCGGGAATTTTTCCAGCACCTCAGGATCACGCAGGCATGAATACCGGCAAGGCACACCGCCCTTTTCCACGGTAGCAAGCTGCACCTTTGGATCCATAAGATACGATAAGAGTTCTACTGCCAGCCCCTTGTTCATACTGTTCGCCGGGACACCGATCGTCCACACGCCGTACACGCTGGTATTATAAGTCTTGCCGTCCGCTGTCCCTTTTACGGGAATCGCGATATAGTCCGCCGTCGAATTCCGCTCCGGCGTATACCAGCCCGGCCATCCGATCGCCATTGCCGCGGCATTATTTGCCACTGCGATCACTAGCTCGTCACGGGATGCCGGTTTACCCGTATCAATCAGCGCCATATAGCTTTCCATTGCCCTGTGAAATTCAGGCGTGTCAACCGTAGGATGGTTATCTTCATCCACCACCCATCCGCCGCACGCCAGAAGCACCGGAAGGAAATCCACCACGATATTATTCTCGGAATCCCCGCGGTACATAAAGCCGAGGTTGTGCGTCTTCTTTGCGAAATTGCAGATCCGCTGCATATCGCCAACTGACAGCACCCCTTCCGCAGCGTATCCGGCACGCTCCAAAATACTCTTATTGTACAGCAGCACGGTCACATTCCCGTAATACGGTGCCAGATAAGTATCGCCGTCACGGTAACAGATCTCCGTTGTCGCCGGAATGATATCGTCATCAAGCGTATAACCGTAATCGTTCAGCTTCGTCAAAACATTTTCCGCCGTGTACTCCTGCATCCACGAGCCGTCAACCATACACAGGTCATATGCCCCTTCGTCATTTGCCGCATCGTCCGCCACTGCGCTGTGCAACCCGTCCTCGGACAGCTCGTACACATCGATGGCGACATCATGTTTCTTTTCGAAATCCGCAAGGCATCCTTCAATAACGTCCGCATAGGTTCCCTCGCGAAGTGCAAGCACCATGTGATGCGAGGCGTTCTTATTCTCGGACGGCACAAATCCGTCTGCCGTTTTGCCGCATCCCGCTAAAGAGAAAAGCACGATGCAGGCAAAGGCTGCTGCTATCATCCGTTTTCTCATGATTCTCTCCATCTTTTGTACTTATTATTGAATGTAATCCGGTTCTTACCCTCCCGCTTGGATTCGTACAGTGCATCATCCGCCCGCTGGTACGGACCGTCGACGTTGCGGTCCTCTTCCATAACGACCGTGAGTCCGAACGACGCCCGCAGTCCCTCAATTTGGTCGAACTTCACGGCATTCAGATTGACCAGCAGCTTTTCCATGAGAGTGCTCACCTCATCTACGCTCTTGTAGCCGCGCAGCAGGCAGATAAATTCATCCCCGCCGAGCCGCCCGGCAAAGCTTGCTTTCTCTTCCATCGCGCGTGCAGAGTACGACCATTTCTCCCCGGGATCGATCCCAAGCGTCCGGTATATTTCCTCCGCCGCCACACGGATTGCCTTGTCCCCGAGCTGATGCCCATATGTGTCGTTAATCTCCTTGAACCCGTCCAGATCCAGCAGGCAGATCACCAGAAGCTCATCCTTATTTTCCTCAATGACACTGTCCGCCATATGAAAAAATGTGCTCCGTGCCAAAAGCTCGGTCAACGTGTCAAAATCCGACTTCACTGCCAGCTCGTGCTGAATCTGTAAATTCTGCCGGTATGTGACAAACTGCCGGATCCGTGCATGCTGAAAGGTATAATGTAAAAGAAGCGACAGACTCCAGAAGAGGATCGTATTGTACAGATCCTGGTAGACGATCACCATCGGCTTGTACATAAAGGAGCTCCACAGGAAAGCCGTGCCAAAAATGAGCAGCATCCCCGCTCCGACATCCATCGCGGTGATGAAGGACAGGCCTGCCAGCACCATAAGCACCTGAAACATCGTTGCCGCCATATACGGCTGGGACAGCGATGTCATAATCCCATACACCGCAAGCATCAGAAATATCAGATACACAAACGGCATAGTAAATTTACGCAGAAAATCCCTGCAGAAAAACAGCATCGCTTCAAATACCGCGCCGATTCCGACAAACGCCGCATAGAACGCCGTATTGGTCTCATTCACGCCGAACAGATTCTGCGTGGAAAAGATCATATACAATAGATTGACCGCCAAAAACCACGTATTGATGATCCTCATATGACGGCGGTTCGTCCAGTGGATCAGCTCCGTGCAGTCCCTATATGTGTCGCGGTCATAGCCGTAGTGTACGAATTTTTCCAATGTCATGCTCATATCCCGTCTTCCGTATATTCCTCCGGCGAGGTCCGACGGATGTTGCTGTCTATGTAGCGGTTAAAGCCCTGCCATTTATATGACACATTCTTGCCGGTATAAAGGGCCTCCCGCATCGTCTCCATCTTCGCGTCCACGTTGTCCGCAAAGGACAATGCGATCGCCTCCACCAGCGCGGGCTTTTTCGGTGAACCGAACTCCAGCTCGCCGTGATGGGATAAAATGCAGTGCAAAAGCTCGTTTTTCTTCACCTCCGGGAAGCCTTCGATCCCGTCGATCGCATCCCGTATCATACATGCGCCGATCATAATGTGTCCCAGCAGCTGCCCCTCATCCGTATAGTCATTCTTCGGATACGGCGAAAGCTCCTTCACCTTCCCGATGTCATGGCAGATCGCGGCCGTGATCAGCAGGTCCCGATCCAGAAAAGGATAATTCTTCGCGAAAAAATCACACACATTCGTCACCGAAAGCGTATGCTCCAAAAGTCCCCCGACAAAGCCGTGATGGAC
Source organism: Lachnospiraceae bacterium (assembly GCA_017443685.1). Taxonomy (GTDB): domain Bacteria; phylum Bacillota; class Clostridia; order Lachnospirales; family Lachnospiraceae; genus RGIG4930. The sequence goes on from JAFSYD010000065.1 coordinate 5,994, forward strand.
GCTTTTGGCTGCGGAATGGAAGGAAAACTGTGTCTTAAACTGCTCATCATCGACGAAGAAATGCTCCAGAAGCTTTCGTAAGTATGGCACCTTTACCGTTGCGATCATCGCAAGAAGCTCCCCATACATGTCTTCCGTGTTCCGTTCACTCGCAGGAACATACTCCTTCGGATCGTATTCACCCTCCGCAGCCCTCGACAGCTGACGGATGTTGACCTGGTTGTTGTTATTGAAGATCGTAACATCACCGGTCACCCAGATGTAGTCGCCTTCTTCAAATTCTCCGATCCCCGGCGAATCCGGCTCCCACACTTTACCGTCGACCGAGCCCGTTTTATCCTGCAAGGTGACGGTCTGATACGCCTTGCCCGTTTTCGTCAGTGCATTCACAAGCTTTTTGCAAAGGTAGACCTCCTTGATACGGTCTCCTTCCTTCAGATCCTCTATGTACTGCATACTTCTTCCTCCCATCGGCAGTTCAAATTGTACCAAATCTCCCAGTTTCATGCTTTCTCCTCTATCTAATGCGCGTATCCGGCTTACACTGCCGGTACAGATCTGTCGCTCTCCTTGTTTGCAGACAGATTCCCGGCTTTTCCTTCCTTATCTTTTCGTCCGTCAGATCTCTACGATCGTAACGCCGCTGTCCCCCTCGCCGAATTCCGCAAGATGAAAGTCGACCACCTGGCTTTGCCGGCGCAGATAATCGTGTACCGCCTTCCGAAGCACGCCCGTTCCTTTCCCGTGAACGATCCGCAGAGAATGCAGATGTGACAGATATGCGTCATCCAGATACTTATCAAGGGCCGCCACCGCTTCGTCCGCAGTCATACCCAGCAGCATAAGCTCCGGCGAGATCGTTGCCGCCTTGGAAAAACCGCCTCCGCCGCCCGAACGGGACTTCACCGGAGTCTTCCCCTTCATCGCGGTGTACGTTTCTTTTTCATCAATAAGCTCAATCTCCCGCAGGTTCACCTTCGTGTGCATGATCCCCATGGTGACCTCCAGCTCCCCCCTGGCATTCGGGAGCTTATGTACGGTTCCCGTCGTATCCATGGAAAGCACCCTCACCGCATCCCCGATGTGGAGCTTCTTCGGATCCACCGCCTTCGCCGCAGGCGCTGCCGCCTTCGTCTGGCCGGATTTCTGCTGTGTCTGGCTCAGCTTCTGCCCCAGGTTGCCGCGCGTTTTTTCGAGCCTGGCCATATCCGGGCTTGCCGTTCCGTATTTGTTGATATTGCGGATTGCGGCATCCGCCGTGTTCTTCGCGTCACGCAGAATATTCGACGCTTTCTCGTTCGCGCTTCGAATGATCTCCTCGCGCTTCCTGTCGATGTTTTTATTCTGTTCCTTTACCTTTTCCCTGAGAACCGCGATCTCCTCCTTATCCCTTCGGATCGACTCCTCTTCCTCTTCCAGCGCGTGGCGCTTGTTCTCAAGATCCACCAAAAGCGTCTCGAAGGAACGATCATTCTCATCCATCCGGCTCTTCGCATCTTCGATGATCGCCTCAGGCAGGCCGAGCTTTTTCGATATCGCAAACGCATTGCTCTTGCCGGGAATGCCGACCAGCAGCCGGTACGTCGGGCTTAAGGTCTCGACATTGAACTCGCAGCTCGCATTCTCGACACCCTCCGTGGAAAGTGCGTATAATTTGAGCTCTGAATAGTGCGTCGTCGCCATCGTCCGAACCCGCCATTCGCGCAAAAGGTTCAGGATAGACGTCGCAAGGGCGGCCCCTTCCGCCGGATCGGTGCCCGCGCACAACTCATCAAACAGCACCAGCGTCTGCTTCGGATTCTCTTTCGCGTGATCCATGATACCGACGATGTTCTTAAGGTGGGAGGAAAAAGTGGACAGCGACTGTTCGATACTCTGCTCGTCACCGATATCCGCGTATACCTCCGTAAACACGGGAAGCGCACTCCGGTCCTTCGCCGGAATATGCAGCCCCGCCTGCCCCATCAGGGCAAGCAGTCCGACCGTCTTCAGTGATACCGTCTTCCCGCCGGTGTTCGGTCCCGTTATGATCAGCTGTTCAAATTCTTCTCCCAGTGTGATGTCGATCGGCACCACCGTTTTTGCATCCAAAAGCGGGTGGCGCGCCCCCCTGAGGGCGATCACGCCGTTATCATTGAACCGTGGTGCGACCGCATTCATATCCAGCGCCAGTTTTCCTTTTGCAAAGATAAAATCCAGCGCCGCCAAAACGTGATGATCCATTTCGATCGCTTCTGATTGCTCCGCCACCTTTTCGGACAGCTCCGCCAAAATACGTTCGATCTCCTCCGCTTCACTCCGTTCAAGCTCGCGAATCTCGTTATTGTACTGTACGACGGCCATTGGCTCTATAAACAGCGTCGCCCCGCTTCCCGACGAATCGTGAACCATACCGGAAACCTGCGACTTATATTCCGCGCGGACAGGCAGGCAATATCGTCCGTCGCGCATCGTAACGACCGCATCCTGCAGATAATCGCGGACCGAGGCCGAAGAGATCATCTGTGACAGCTTGTCTCTTATCCTTCCGTTCGTCACCGCGATGGAACGCCGGATCGATGCCAGCTTCGAACTGGCGTCATCCGCAATCTCATCCTCAGAGAGTATACAGCGGCGGATCTCCTCACAGAGCGGCGTAAGCGGAACCAGCGCCGCAAAGCGCTCCGTCAGGATATCGTCCGCATCGTCCTCTCTTTGCTTTGTCCCATAGGCTTTTGCACGTTTGGCCACCTCAAGCACACCTGCGATCTTCAACAGCTCTCCGGCGTGAAGACTCGCGCCGATGGACAGCTGTTTGCTGTATAGGGAAACGTCTGTATTGCCGGCAAACGAAAAGGAACCGTTCCTGATGATCCGGGCAAACGCCGCGGCCGTCTCCTTTTGTGCCGTCTCGATCATCTCCCGGCTCGTCTTCGGAAGCAGTACCTCTGCCTGCTGCTTTGCGGCATCCGATGTACAATGCGCGGTGAGCCTTTGAATGATCTTATCATATTCTAATGTATGCAGTGCTTTTTTATTCATATTTTATTTGCATATCGCGGCTATCGCCGCGATGGGATTGCTGTTTTATGCTCCGCCGCGCCTCTCGCGGCGGAAGGTACCCCGCTATTGTATCATATAAAAAAATCCTGCGCCACTATGACGCAGGATTTTAAAAAACTTTCTGTCTGACTTCGTGCTTATAAGGTGCTCACACCAGCTCCAAAACGACTTCTAATGCACCGTCGCCCTTCCGCTGACCGACCTTGATGATGCGTGTATAACCGCCGTTGCGTCCCGCATACTTCGGGCCGAGCTCTTCAAAAAGCTTCGCCGGCAGATCCACCTTCTTCGTGTCACGCTTCTTCTCGCCGACCTCCGTGATCGGATATAATATCTTCAGCATCTGACGGCGTGCATGCAGGCGGCTCGGCAGATCTCTCTTGATCTCCTTGTCAACGGTATCGTAAACGGTAACCTTCTTGCCATCCTTTACTTCCTTGACACGCTTGCCGTCCTTATCCTTACGCGCAACCTTCGCCTGTACGGTCACTGTCTCAAAGTTATCCTTTTCCTTAATCGCCAGTGCGATCAGTCCTTCCGCGATCTTGGCAACTTCCTTTGCCTTTGCCTCAGTCGTAATGATACGTCCATGATACAAAAGATTCGTTACCTGGTTACGGAGCAGCGCCTTTCTCTGAGAAGACGTTCTGCTTAACTTTCTGTACTTTGCCATGACTATTCCTTTCCCGCGCTCTTCGGTCTTACCGGAATGATTTCATTTAATCGTCTTCGTTACGAAGCGATAACCCTAATTCGCTTAATTTCTCGAGAACCTCGTCTAAGGACTTGCGTCCTAAGTTCCGAACCTTCATCATCTCATCCTGCGTCTTGTCACACAGCTCCTTCACCGTACCGATACCGGCACGCTTCAGGCAGTTATAAGAACGAA
>JAFSYD010000005.1 GCA_017443685.1 Lachnospiraceae bacterium
AGGAGGCGGCTTTTTTAAGCGGTCATTTCGGAGATCTGATCGATGTCCGGGCAGAAGAAAAGCGGCGGGAAGCGGCCGGACATATGGAGGGACTGCTTGGCATAACGCCGGAGCGATATGTATGCGATATGCATCCGAAATATGTTTCGGCACAGCCGCTAAGGGAGGGAAAGACACAGGCGACGGTTTATTCTGCAATGCAGTTGCAGCAGAAGAAGATCCAGCATCATCACGCGCATATTCTTTCCGTGATGGCGGAGCATCACCTGAGTGAAAGGGTGCTCGGCGTCGCGTATGACGGGACAGGCTACGGTGACGACGGTACGATCTGGGGCGGGGAATTCCTGCTCTGCGATGGTGTATCTTACACCCGGGCGGGACATCTGCTTTCCGTTGCGATGGCGGGGGGCGATATCGTGGCAAAGGATGCTTACGCTTCGGCGGAAGCGTATCTGTTCGCGGCGGAGCAGGCGGGATATTTGAAAGGGGAGGAGCACCCGTTTACCGGGAAAGCGATCATGAAATATCTATCGGACAGGCAACCGGCCGACGGTACGCCCGACGCGGTTTTGCGATTTCCGGAATCACGTACGCAGGAAGATGCGCCGCGGGAGGCGGATCTGAAAGAAAAGATCCGCCAAAAGGAACTGCGCCGTGCTGCGCTTTCGCGAGATATGGGCGTGGCCGCATCGTCTTCAGTGGGGCGTCTTTTTGACGCGGCCGCGGTGATCCTGGGGCTCGGGGAAGCCAATCATTTTGAAGGACAGCTTGCCTGTCGTTTGCAGTATGCGGCGCAGCGGTACGAAAGAAGGAAATTAAAGGGCGATGGAAGCGCTTTTTTGGCAGAGGATGCGGGGGGGCAGAGCGCACCGGCTTTCGGGGCGGATACGCAAGGGCCGACGGTACTTCCTTTTCCGATAAAAAAAGAACCGACGAGGGGAGGGTGTGTGTATATTGCTGATACGCTGCGCCTTGTTGCATCCCTTGTCCGGGAGCGGAACGCTATCCTGCGGGAGATGGCTTTTGCTTTTCCTTCGGAAGAAGAGAAAGCACAAGATACGAGAAACGGCACGGACAAGGATGATACGCGAAAGGCGCAGATGTTTTCGGAGCGGATGGACGAGCTCGCTTTTGCGTTCCACGAGGCGATCGCTTGTATGACGGCCACGATGTGTGATATAATATGTGGCGATGAGGTGCCGGTCGCTCTTTCCGGAGGAACTTTTGCGAACGGGCTCATTCTGCGGCTTTTATTACCGAAGCTGGCTGCGAAAGGGTATACCGTATATATGAATGAGAAGGTGCCCTGCGGGGACGGCGGACTGGCGCTCGGCCAGCTGTATGCAGCGACGTTTTAAGGCGGTTGCTTGTGCGGACACAGGATGATAGCAGAACAGGATCAGAGTTTTTGCTCCGATCGGGGCGAAGAAGGATGTGATAAGCGTCCGTAAATGGAGGATATCGTGATATGTGTGTGGCATTGCCCGGCATTGTGGAAAAAATAGAAGATAATAACGTGATCGTGGATTTCTCCGGGAACAAAGTAAGGGCGTTCGGGGGCTTTTGTAAGCTTGCGCCCGGTGACCGTGTCCTTGTGCACGCGGGCTGTGTGCTGCAGGTGGTATCACAGTCGGAAGCGGAAGAGCTTGAGAGTATTTTGAAGGATATCGATGTGATCGGAGGGGGAACTCCGGTGCGGGATGTGAGGTCTTTTGCGGACGAAGCGGCAGGTGCTGTATTATGACGATCGACGAGGTAAAAGACGCCTTAGCCGGCTACGACGGCAGGGAGCTTACGCTGATGGAGGTCTGCGGCAGCCATACCCGGGCGATAGCGGAATATGGCATTCCGGGTATTCTATCCCCGAAGATCCGTCTGCTTTCGGGGCCGGGCTGTCCGGTCTGCGTGACGCCGTCCTCCTACATCGACCGCCTGCTTGAGATCGGCAGGCAGCCGGGGCATGTGATCACAACCTTCGGCGACCTGATGAGGGTGCCGGGAAGTGATAGCAGTCTTTCGGAGGCAAAGAGCGAGGGCGTCCGTGTGGATATGGTCTATTCGCCCATGCAGGTTGTCACAATGGCGGCAGAGGAACCGGAGAAGACGTTCGTGTTCGCGGCCGTGGGTTTTGAGACGACGATACCGGTTTACGCGGCGCTGGTGGACTGCATCATTAAAAAAGACATACGGAATATCCGGCTGCTGCTTTCTTTGAAAACGATGCCGAAGGTCATCGCCCACCTGATGGAGGGCGGCGCGGCGATCGACGGCTTCCTGGCGCCGGGGCACGTGTCGGTGGTGACGGGAGCCAATGCCTTTCGCCCGTTGGCCGAAACATATGGAATCCCTTTTGTGGTGGGCGGCTTCGAGGCGAAGGAGCTTTTGCTGGCGATCTATGACCTGGTGCGGCTGCAGGGGCAGGGCGTTGTGAAAAATGATTATCCGTCCGTTGTGACCGCAGAGGGGAATCCCGCCGCGTCAGAGCTTTGCGATACATATTTTACGCCGGCTGACGCGCTTTGGCGGGGAATGGGTACGATCCCGGGATCAGGGCTTCTTTTAAAAAAGGAATATCGCCGGCTTGATATGGGAAGTGACGCGCTTTTGTCTGATCACAAGAAAAATGCGGCGTGCATCTGCGGGCAGGTGCTGATGGGGAAAAAGCTTCCCGGAGAGTGTCCGCTTTTTGCAAAGGCCTGTACGCCGGAACACCCCCAGGGCGCATGCATGGTGTCGGGCGAGGGGAGCTGCCGGGCGTACTTTGTATATCAAAGGTAACAGGAATGGATCAATGACAGAGAAGATCACGATGCTCCACGGCAGCGGCGGAGCCGCAACGGGGGAGCTGATACAGCATATATTCGCGAAAGCATTTGATAATCCTGTTTTGGCAGGTATGGAGGATGCGGCTGTCGTAGCGGGTGCGGGACGGCTTGCGGTAACGACGGACAGCTTCGTTGTGACACCGCTGTTTTACAAGGGCGGTGATATCGGGCGGCTTTCGGTCTGCGGTACGGTCAACGACCTTTTGATGCGGGGCGCCAGCCCTGAATATCTGACCTGCGCCTTTATTCTGGAGGAAGGACTTCCCGTTGACGTTCTAAGTAAGGTTGCGGCGTCGATGGCGTGGACGGCCAAAGAAGCGGGGGTTACGATCATCTGCGGCGACACCAAGGTCGTTGAGGGCAGGGGCGGCCTCTATATCAATACGACGGGGGTGGGCTTCGTACCGGGAGGGTGCGATATCGCTGCGGCGAATGCCAGACCGGGGGATAAGATCCTGGTATCGGGCACGTTAGGGGATCACCACGCGACGATCCTGAGTGCGCGTCTTGCGGTGGAGAATGAGATCGAAAGCGATAACGCGCCGCTTGTGGAGATGGTATCCGCGATCCGTCCGTTTCGCGTGCATTGTCTGCGGGATATCACAAGGGGCGGCCTTGCGACGGTGCTTTGTGAATTAGCGGAGGCGAGCGGCAGGGCTTTTTCCATCCGGGAGGATAAGCTTCCGGTGCAGGCGGCGGTGAAGGATTTCTGCGGAATATTGGGATTGGATCCGCTTTATATGGGGAATGAGGGCAAGCTGGCCGCGGTCGTTTCAGCGGATGACGCGGATGCCGTCCTTGCCGCGATAAAGGCAAGCCGCTACGGCGGCAGCGCGGCGCTCATCGGAGAGGTGAAGGAGGGCAGCGGCGTTACGATAACGACAGCTATCGGCGGAAGGCGGCGGCTTACCGTTTTACAGGATGAGGGATTGCCCCGCATCTGTTAAGTGTGGTTAGGCATAGGAGGTAATATGGACAATATCAAGATTATCGAAGTAGAAAAAAGTGTATACGAGAACAATGATGCCGAGGCGAATGAGCTGCGTTCCTTAATGAAGGATATGGGAATCTACCTTCTGAACGTAATGTCATCCCCGGGCGCAGGCAAAACGACGGTACTCATGCGCACGATCGAGGCCTTGAAGAATGATTACAAGATCGGCGTGATGGAGGCCGATATCGACGGCGATGTGGATGCCGTAAAGATTGCGTCCACCGGCGTCAAAGCGGTGCAGCTGCATACCGGCGGCATGTGCCACTTAGACGCGGGCATGACCAGACAGGGTCTGGAGGAGCTGATCCCGGAGGATGTGGATCTGGCGATTTTGGAGAATGTCGGCAACCTTGTCTGTCCTGCGGAGTTTGACACGGGAGCGTCTATGAACGTTATGATCCTCTCCGTGCCGGAGGGAGACGACAAGGCGCTGAAATACCCTCTGATGTTCATGGTAAGTGATGTTGTGCTGATCAACAAGATCGATACCGTGGAGTATTTTGATTTTGACATTGACAAATGCTACGAGTCGATCATGGAACGCAACCCGAACGCGCTCATCATTCCGATCTCGGCGAAGACCGGTGAGGGTATGGATATCTGGTTCAAGTGGGTGCGGGACCAGGTTGACGCATGGAAAAAGTAAAGGGTGATGAAATGAAGGATCGATCACAGAAGAAAACACTTATCATTGCCATCGTGATGCTCGTCATGATCGGGATCGGGATCCTGGAGACGATCGGACTTTCCGAAAGGAAAGAAACCATCCAGGAGGCCATGAGGGACGCGGTTGTGCATGACGCCAACCGGATCGCCATTCCCGGGGGGCTTGCGGTGGATCCGTCTCTGGTATCGGGATTTATTGTTACGGGAATCATTCTTTTTGCAGCGCTTTTGCTTCGGATATTCGTGATCCCGCGTTTTACCCTGGTGCCGGGAAAGCTGCAGTTTTTGATCGAAGAATGGGTGGGGATTTTTGACCGGATGGCCAAAAGCTCCAGTCCCCATAAGACGGAGCCGCTGGGCGCCTATATTTTCGCGGCCGGCACCTATATTTTTGTGGGGACGATGTTTGAGCTGTTTGGCTTTCAGGCGGTAACGACGACGGGGCATTCCATCGCCCTTCCGGCGCCTCTGGCGGACATTAACGGCGCCATTTCGATGGGCTGCTTATCCTACCTGTTCATTCTGGTCGGCGGATTTGTGGTCAACCGGATGAAAGGCGTGGGGAATGCGTTAAAGGAATTCTCGCTGCCGATCTCCATGACCTTCCGTCTTTTCGGCGCACTGCTTTCGGGTATGCTGACCACGGAGCTGGTCTATCACTATATTACATTAAGCTTTGTTCTTCCCGTTGTGGTGGGCGTATTGTTTACGCTGCTCCACGCGGTGATCCAGGCTTATGTCCTTACCATGTTGACCTCGGTGTACTACGGTGAAGTCACGGAGTAACACTCGCACCGGGAATCATAAAGTTTCAGATAGGAGGAAATGAACCATGAAACAGTTACGAAAGAAGATGATCCGGCTTTTGCTTCTGCTCCTTTTGGCAGGCGGCTGCCTGTCACTCGGGAAAATGACGGTGTATGCCGCACAAGAGTCCACAGAGACGGTTGCTGCGGCCCAGGACGGCGCGGTGTCCGGAAAAGCGCTTGGCGCTGGAATCGCGTTGGGGCTTGCGGCGCTCGGCGGTACCATCGGTATGGGTATGGCAGTGGCAAAGTCCAACGAGAGCGTAGCGAGACAGCCGGAGGAATTGGGCAATATCCGTACGCTGATGATGCTCGGACTGGTATTCATCGAGACTGTAGTTATTTACGCGCTGATCGTAGCGATCCTGATCATATTCGTTCTGTAACGAGCCTAGTACTGTCCGAGAACGAAGTGATCGGGTAACAGTACTGGCAACCGGACGGATAGAGTAAATCTAATATTACTTGCGGTAATATAGGAGGAGGATGACATGCCGTTAGGAATTGATTTTGCACAGATATTGCTGCATTTATTCAACTTCGTAATTTTGTTTGCCGGATTAAAGATCCTCGTCTGGCAGCCGGTCAAGGCGTTTATGCAGCAGCGTAATGACCGTTATAAGGAAATGCATGAGCAGGCGGAGCAGACGCTCACGGAAGCGAGCGAGATGAAGACCACTTATGAGAAAAAAATGCATGAGGCAGAGGCTGAGATTGAGGAAATGCGCTCTGCCGCGAAGCGTGAGGCGCAGGAGAGTGCCCAGCGGATCGAAGACGAGGCGAAGGAGTCGGCACAGCGTATCCTTGCCGAGGCAAAGACGGAAGCCGAGGAAAAGAAGGCAGCGATCGTAAGCTCCGCTATGAAAGACCTGACAGAGGTGATCGAGGAATCGGCGAAAAAGGCGCTGCTCGGAAACGATACGTCCGGAATGTTTGACGCATTTTTAGACCAGGCCGGGGAGGAAGAGGCATGAAAGAAACGAACGCGAAACAGATCGCGCGCCTCTATGCGCCGGTTGAGCCGACAGCAGCACAGAAGCAGCGTTTTGAGGACTTCCTGCATACGCGCTATGGGATCGATTATACCGTAACGTATATCGCGGATGATGGCATGGACGCGGGCTTTCGGCTGGTGGCGGGCAATCACGTTTTCGACTGGACGAAGGAGGGCCGGCTGTTAAAGCTTAGGGACCTGCTCGAGCCGTTGTCGCAGATGAACCTTCTTGATGCTGCCGGGGCGGTGCGTTCCATCAAAGCCGCCGTGGACAGCTGGAACGTATCGAGCAAGCCGGAGGAGGAGGGCTGGGTGGTTTCCGTCGGGGACGGGATCGCTATCGTGGAAGGCCTTAGGGGTGCTGTCTACGGAGAAGTGGTACGCTTTTCCTGCGGGATCACAGGCATGGTACAGGATCTGCGGGATACCTCGATCGGCGTGATCCTGTTCGGGGAGGAGCAGATGATCACGGAGGGCAGTATCGTTCGCCGTACCGGACGTCCTGCGGGCGTACCTGTGGGTGACGGTTTTTTGGGCCGTGTCGTCAATGCTTTAGGCGAACCCGTCGATGGCAACGGTCCGATCACGGCAGACGACCTTTTACCGATCGAAGGGGAGGCACCCGGAATTATCGACAGGCAGCCGGTGGATACCCCGATGAATACGGGACTTTTGGCGATCGATTCGATGTTCCCCATCGGACGGGGCCAAAGAGAGCTGATCATCGGCGACCGGCAGACCGGTAAGACGACGATCGCGGTAGATACGATCATTAACCAGAGGAAGACCGGTGTGATCTGCATTTATGTGGCGATCGGACAAAAGTCGTCGAGCATCGCGCAGCTGGTGTATTCCCTGAAAAAGAAAGGCGCCATGGAATATACCGTCGTGATGACGGCGCCCGCCAGCGAGTCGGCGTCCATGCAGTATATCGCGCCTTATTCGGCCAGTGCCATAGGCGAGTATTTCATGCACAAAGGAAAGGACGTGCTGATCGTTTACGACGATCTTTCCAAGCATGCCATCGCCTACCGCGCGTTAGCGCTTTTGCTGGAGCGTTCACCCGGGCGTGAGGCGTATCCCGGCGATGTATTTTATCTGCATTCCCGGCTTTTGGAGCGTTCGGCGCGGCTCTCCGATGAACGGGGCGGCGGCAGCATGACCGCGCTGCCGGTGGTAGAGACGCAGGCGGGGGATGTGGCGGCGTATATTCCGACCAACATTATTTCCATCACGGACGGA
>JAFSYD010000066.1 GCA_017443685.1 Lachnospiraceae bacterium
CCCAAAACCCTGCACCAGCGTCTTTCTATCGAAGCAAGGAGGGAGGGTGTCAGTCTGAACCAATGGGCGGTTTATAAATTAGCGCGGTAGGACAATCTCATTTTTAAGCGTGTGTTTTCAGCACCGGTGGCCTCCGCCTGCAGAATTGTCGTACAATAGAACGGATGAAAAAACTGCTGTTACAAATCATCCTTGCCGTCCTGTGCATCGTTTGCCTTGCATACGGGGCGGTGGTAAGGGGCGTCGGCAGCGGAAACCGCTTCTGGATGGTCTGGTGGGCGGGCGCCCTGTTTTTTGCCCTGCTGTTTGTGCTCACTGCCCGGAGACTCTGGAGAAGGATTCCGCGCGGACTGCTGTATGCGGGCATCGGCATCTGTGCCGCCGGTTTGCTTTATGTCATTGTCTGCAGCGCTTTCATCTTCTCGCATTTTCACGACAGGGGAGAGGAGGGGGCGGATGTCATCATTGTCCTGGGCGCGCAGGTCTATCCCTCGGGACCGAGTATCATTCTGCAGCACCGCCTGGATACGGCGCTGGATTACCTGTACGCGCATCCGGACACACGGTGCATCGTGACCGGCGGACAGGGGGAAAACGAGCACGCGCCGGAGGCGGAGGTGATGCGGGAGTACCTCGTTGCAAACGGAATCGACAGCGCACGCATTCTGACGGAAACCGAATCCAAAAACACGATCGGCAATATCACCAACTGCCTTTCCCTGATCGATGCGGAAAACGACAGCGTCGGCATTATCACGAATGATTTCCACCTGTTCCGTAGTCTTTCGATCGCGCAAAAACAGGGGATACGGAATGTCAGCGGCATCGCCGCACCGTCGCGCGTCTTCTATTATCCGCACAACATTCTCAGGGAATGCGTCGGCATCCTGAAGGACAAGCTGCTGGGGAATATGTGAATGGCGGGACAGGAGGAAAGTGTGGTACAATACTTCTTATGAAAGAACTATTCGATTTATACCTCGCATTTTTCAAGATCGGCTGTGTGAATTTCGGCGGCGGCTACGCGATGCTGCCGCTGCTCGAAAAGGACCTTGTGCAAAAGCGCGGATGGACGACGATGGATCATCTGCGCGATTATTTTGCCGTGGGGCAGTGTACGCCGGGCATCATCGCGCTGAATGTCTCCACCTTCATCGGCTATAACAAAAAGAAGCTTCCCGGTGCGCTGGCGGCGACCGTCGGCTTCCTCACCGGGCCGATCATCATCATCCTGGTGATCGCGGCCTTTCTTACGAACTTTGCGCATCTGGAAATCGTGCAGCATGCCTTTGCGGGAATCCGGGTCTGCGTCTGCGTGCTGATCCTGCAGGCCGTGATCCGTCTCTGGAAAAAATCCGTGCCGGATGTGCTGGCCTTCTGTGTTTTCCTCGTCATCTTCCTGATCATGGCGGGGACGCAGTTCTTTCCCTATTCCGCACCGGCGGCGCTGCTCGTGATTGCAGCGGGCGTCTTCGGGATCTTTTTCGGAAGGTCGGATGCGGAACAGAAGGAAGCATCCGCGGCAAAAGAAAAACAGGAGGGTCACTGATATGCCCGTCCTGTTGCAGCTGATGCTCGAATTTTTCAAGACCGGTCTCTTTGCCGTCGGCGGTGGGTTGGCGACGCTTCCCTTCCTTTACCAGATGAGTGATGCCACAAACTGGTTTTCCCACGCGGACATCGCGGACATGATCGCGATCTCGGAATCGACGCCCGGCGCGATCGGCATCAACATGTCAACCTATGCCGGCTTCACGACGGCGGGACCGCTTGGCGGCGTTTTGGCCTCCCTCGCGCTGGCCGCACCTTCGCTCATCATCATCGTCATCATCGCGAAGTTTTTGAACAAATTCGACGAGAATAAATACGTGCAGCGCGCCTTCTACGGTCTGCGCCCGGCCTCCATCGCCATGATCACCGCGGCGGGATTGAATGTTATCCGC
>JAFSYD010000067.1 GCA_017443685.1 Lachnospiraceae bacterium
ATCTGTTCACCTGCTCCATTCACCGCGGACGGACGGACGGACGCTGGAGACGGGTGGCGGGCTGCCTGTTCCTTACATACTTTACCCGCTATAACGTGATCCCGCATGAGACGACGGTGGATCTGTTAAAACGCAGCGGTCGGCAGATCATGGATGCGATGAAGATCACGGGGCCGATGTCGAGGGAAGGCGAGATGTTCTTCCAGTACCAGTCGGACATCGTGCGTATCCCCGAGGTCGGCGATGAAGCGGCCGAACAGGTGCATCTGCAGCTCGATTCCCTGCCGTTCCATATGCAGGTAATGACGGATGAGCACGGGTATTACGCAGAGCTTCGCTATTGGAAGAACCGTTTCGACGATAAGCTGATGGAGATCTTCGTGGACTGCTACGAGGCGATCGTCCGCGCGGTTGCGATGGATGAGGAGCGTTCGGCAAGACGGTTGAAGAAGCATATTCCGGAAGAATATTTCCCAAAGCACTTTAAGGTAACTGCGAAAGCGCTTTCCGACGAGGCCGGTGAGGCGTTCTTTGCCGACACGCCCGATGACGAAGAGGTTCGCGTATACGTTCTTGATGATATGTATGTGAAAAAGCCGATCGGTGCGTGGGGCAGGCTCTATATTTTAGACAAGGAGCCCGTTCATTGCGTCGATACCGTAAAGCATCCGGACAAGCGCGGCCATTTCCTTTATGATACGGGAATTACGGCACGTATCCTGCCGGACGGACGGATCGACTTCCTCGACAACAGCGGACGCATTGTCTTAACGGATGGCTCGAAGGGCAGACGGTATTACGATCTTGGCGCATTGGAGAAGATCCTTTCTCCGGTTAATAACGTAAAAAGCGTCAATGCTTATATGGCGTTTAACAAGGAAACCTGTGAGATGCAGCTGGAGATGGATGTTGATACATCACACAACTCGTTCATTAAAGAACTTTGTGCGGTCGCCGGCGAAGGCTTGGGCGAACAGATGGTACCGACCGTGGTGAACCTTCGGATGACAGCAGAATAAAGTTTGAAAAAGGGCTTGGGCGAAAAATGTCTGAGCCCTTTTTTCGGATGCGATCATTCGGCTTATCATTTGCGCGGATATGTGATATAATGGCAAACGAAAAAGGCAGGTGATGCGCGGGATCCGCAAAGCATAGGGAACAGACAGATGTTAAGGAAAGAATTTTGATCCATAAAAAAGGAGGATACCATGGATAATTCATACACCCCGCAGGAAGGAACACTGACAGACGAAGATATGCAAAGTGCGATGCTTACACAGTTAAGTGCTGTTATGGGTACGCTCGAAGAGCTGGATATTGACAGCGAACTTCATATGAACGAGGAAGGCGTTCCCTTTTTGATCGTAAAGGGTGAGGACAGACAGCTTCGCCTGATCGGTGTCCCGGTCGATGATACGCTGCGCCGGTATATGCTCCTTGTCACCACGGCAGTGATCGACGGAATTGAAGAGGATGTGTCCATCGGCGTTAATATGGATGCCATGGCACTTTGTGCGCAATACAATATGAGCAGTGTGATCGGATATGCCGTATATCTTCCGCCGGAAGGGATGATCGAGCTTCGCGCGCAGCAGCTTTATGAGGGCGGAGCGCCGGATGCACAGACTCTGGAAGCGTATCTGACACTTTTTTACGGCAGTGCGTCCGAGCTCGTCGGTTTGTGGGACGAGATGCGGGAGGATAATTAAATATGGCTGGTGATTGCATTCTTATCCATTCTCGTGTATAATGCATTTCGTGTGAGATAGGAGAAATTTATGAATATACGAAAGCCTCATATGTTCCGTGATATGCGAGCCCTTCTGTTAGCGTGTCTTGTTGGCATATCCATCATCTTAAGCGGATGCACCGGAAGCGGACAATTACAAAGCACTCAGACCGAATCCGGCACCACGAAAGGCGCTGCTTCAAAAGGGTCTGACGGAGTCATCGGCTTCATTCAGATCAAAGACAGTGAAGCGCTGTTCGAGAATATGTTTGCCTGTGCGACGGAAGCATACGAAGCAGAGCTGGAAAAAAGCCTTGCGGATGATAAGGGAAAAGAAAAGAAATCCGCTTCAGATGACCTTACCGAGGATGACCTGCCGGATACGGTCAGTGCCCCGCCCGAAGACGGAATGTTCGACGAGACGGAGGATGCGGCGCATACGGTATCCGACATCGAGGAAGCGCAGGATAAGGAAGGCTTAGAGGATAAAACAGGCGAAGTCACCTATTATGACAGACAGAAGGCCTCCAAAGAGACAAAGGCGGCGGTTTCAGAGCTTGTGATGAGCGAGACCGGCGGCAAAGCCGGGTATATCACCTCGTACCAGAGCGAGATCATTTCGATGGTGAATGAGCTTCGCGCGAATGCCGGGCTGCAGACCCTGATCTGGGACAACGGCGCGCAGCAGGTAGCGAATATCCGCGCGACGGAGATCGCCGGTTATTCGGAGCATACGAGACCGGACGGTTCACCGTGGTACACTGTGTTCGGACAGTACAATATCCAGCCGATCCCGAGCGGAGCGGGAGAGAACATCGCCGGCGGACAGATCACGCCCCGGGAGGTACTGGATTCCTGGCTTGCGTCCCCGGGACATTACGCGAATATTATGCGGCCGGAATTTAACGGCATCGGAGTGGGCTGTTACTTTAACCCGGATTCCGATTACAAATTCTACTGGGTCCAGACCTTTGTAACAAGATAAGAAAAGCAAAGCCCGCGGAACGCCGCGGGCTTTTATTATGCACAGATCATACGGGGATAATCTATTTGGAATTTCTCGTGTACATCTTCGCACCGCTGGCGGAAGGACGTGTCGGCGTAACCTCCTCGCCAACCTCATCCACAAGGTAGCCTTTCATTTTGCTGACCTTGTTCTTCGCACACGCGGAACAGATCCGGCCGAATTTTATGTCTTTTCCGCAAAGCTCACATCTAAGGAAGACGGGAGAGTTCTCGTTGATCTCCAGACGGCCTTTCCTGAGGAAATCGTCAATGATCGGACGCGGGACGCCCGTTTCCTCTTCGATAACGGTCGCGGGCTGCGGCCCGTTCTCATCCAGAAAGGAACGAACCTTGCCGTAATCGTCCTGCTCTTCATGACCGCACTTGGGGCATTTGAAATCACCCATTGCCATGTACTGCAGACGCTCGCCGCAATCCGGACAGGTACGCTTCCTGTTGCGGATCAGCTGCGACTTTAAGGCGCTGCCGTTCTCACGCAGATTTCTAAAGATGTCTAAATGCTCGTTACTCATACATAAATCCCCATTTCGTATGTTTACTGAATATCCTTGTACGGATTATTCAATACACCGTTTTCGATGTACATATTAAGATCGCGGATCGGAACGTCCAAAATCAGGGACAGCTCCACTTTTGAAAGGGAAGGGTTGTCCTCCAGCAGCTGCTTCATCTGTCCGTAGAGGTCATATTCCATATGGCCGCAATTCTTGCAGCTGTACTTCCCCGATACCGAGATATAGGACATCTTGGTTTTGCATTTCGGACAGAATTTTGCGTTCGTCTTGCGGCGAACAAGCCCTTTGAGATTGCTTTCCATAAATTATCTCCGTAAAATGACGACTGTTAACTGAACTTATTTTAGGCTTTCTTGCCCTGATTTGCAACTGCGTTCATTTTTGCAGCGATCGCATCCTGGTCGCCCAGATAACGGTGGGAAACGGCATTGTAGTTGTCGTCCAACTCATATACGAGCGGAACTGCCGTCGGGATGTTCAGGTTCAAAATATCCTCGTCGGAAATGTTGTCGAGGTACTTAACCAGTGCGCGGAGCGAATTGCCGTGTGCAGCGATCAGAACCTTCTTGCCGGCCTTGATCTCCGGAAGGATAACGTTCTGATAGTACGGAACCACGCGGTCAATGGTGATCTTAAGGCTTTCGGTCAGCGGAAG
>JAFSYD010000068.1 GCA_017443685.1 Lachnospiraceae bacterium
TATACGGAAAGGCACGCCGTTTGTCCGAAATGGATACGCCGTCACAGTGGAATCGTCACGCTGCCAAAAGCGGAATGGCTACGCCGTTCGACCGAAATTTGCACGCATGAAAAAAATTATTATCTTTGTATGAAGAAAATCAGCGAGGAAGCCGACATCGGCGCCACCCGTCAATACCATGCCCAAGTATGGCCCTCTCCTCGACCGGCAGCTATCCCTGACTAAGACAGCTGCTCCGCAAGAATCATATGAAAATCGGGATACATCGAGGAAACCAGTTCCTCATCGAACGACAGTTGCCTTGCCGTCTCATTCTCCTCCTCATTCGCAAAAACGTAAGTATTGATCATCCGTGTTCCCGGATTGATCACCCAGTATTCCTTAACCCCGGCCGAACGATATTTAAAAAGCTTGATCGCATAATCCATCCGCTCACTCGATGGCGAAACGACCTCTATCACCAACTCCGGAGCCCCGCTGCAGCCCCTGTCCGTCAGCTTCGAAGGATCACAGATCACCGAAACATCCGGCTCGACATAGGTTTTGTCATCTTTATTCAATAGCACCGCAAAAGGCGCAGGATAAACGCGGCAGTTCCCGCCTTTTTCCCGAATATGATTTCCGATTTCACGAGTTAATTCGCTGACAATTTCCTGGTGGATCCTGGAAGGCGACGCCATATCATACCACCGCCCATCGATCAGCCCCGCCCGCTGCCCGTCCGGAAGCGCATAGATGTCCTCCACGGTATATTGCCGGCGCTGCTCCATCTTAATATGTTGTGCTACTGCCATATCACTATCCCCCTTTCCTCATAAGCTCTCTTTTCATATATCGTCATTATAACATTCCCATTCATCCGACGCCATTATAATATTTTGTCTTCCCACCGGAAAACTATTTCACACGGTGCCTAACATCACCTCAAGCCGCGCTTCATAGGTAAAATCCTTTTCCACCTTCACCCTGCCTGCTGCCGCGATCTTCTCCCGAAGCGCGTCGTTTCGCATATAAAAGTCTGCCTTTTCCACTGCATCCTCAATGCACGTATAAAGCACAACCTCCTCATCCGGCACGAAATAGTTCAAAAAATCTTCCCGCCAGCTCGAAAGCAGAAAACCGCCGCAGCTTAACACATCGATTGCACGCAGCGGAATCCCGTTGCCGTTCGCATAAAGGATCGGATTCAGATTGATCTTAGCGGAGGCAAACACGCCCGGCATCTCAGAAGTGTAATCAAGCGGACCATTGATATGGACACCGGCAAGAAGACGCCGGTCATTCTCCGAGACCTTAAAGGAAAATAAAGATGTATCATAGCGGGATGCCAAAAGCCGAAGCAGCAGCAACCGTTCCCGGTGTGTCAGCTCCGCCGCGACCGCCCAGGAAAGCTCCGCCGCCGTGATCTGAAACGCCCGCGCAGAATCCTCCCCTTCCATACCGGAGGATGACACCGCCCGGGCCTCATCAGACGCATCACGCTCTTCCGCCGCCCGACCCGTGTCAGAAACGCCGGCCGCCCGCCTCGCATAAGACGCATTCACGCGCTCCATCACATCCGCCGAAAGGAGCTCCGGCACAATATAATCTCCGCACACCTTGCGCTGTGCCGCCATAACCGCTTCCAGATAACCCCGCTCGAATTCGCCCATCCCGGCCAACAGCATCGGCAGCGTCGAGTCATACAAACTGCCGACCAGCGTGATCCCCAGCGGCTCCTTCCACGGACGGATCACACGTCTGCCTTGAACATCCGTAGCCAGCGGCAGATAGAATACATTGGAGATCCCCTGCCGGGAATACTTTTCACATTCCGTCCGGTCAAATAAAAAGATGCGGTTCGTGTCGTACCGCATAGGAGACGTATCCCGGATCTCCATCGGGCTGTCATATACCCACGCGATATACGGGACTCCCAAAACCTGGCAAGCCTCCGCGACCACACCCCAGAAATTCACGGTGAACACCACATCCGGCATCTCTTTTTTCACATCCGAGACGATCCGCTCCGTCGCAGCATCATCACGATGAATATTCTCCGGCGTCGGATAAACATATCGCCGAACCGTATGCCCCATCCTCTCCATCGCAGCGATCGTCGCATCCGCCGTATAGGTTTTAAAAACTTCGCAAAAAAAGATCTTCATCTTTCACTTAAAAATCGGCCCTCCGCCATCTTAAGGGCTGTTCCTTATCTGTGACCGCACCGAAGAAAGCGCAGCATCCGTCACATATGTCCGCTTCATATATTCCCTTGCATCCCTCGAATGCTCCTTATGTGCCGCAACGATTTCGGTCAGCTTTTTAACGTGTTCGACCATCGTCGGCAGATCCTTCGTGTACGCATACAGCCCGTTCTGCCTGCCGGCTTCCCCTTCCGCAGCCAAAATGTTCAGCACACAGCCGATCACCGGTATCTCCCCGCTGATATCCGACAGCTCCAGCGCGATATCCGGGCGGACGCGCAGAACTTCGGCAAACATCTGCCTTGCCTGTTCCACCTGCCCCATTTTCACCAGCTGTCCCATCGCCAGCTTGAATTCTTTCGTCTCCGCCTTCTCGGACGTAATACCGATCGGACAGGCATAAAAGCTTAGCTTATGCGCCGCGATCCACACGCGCAGCAGCTGCTCCGACAAAAACCCGTACACGCGGGCATGATACGCGTCATACCCGCTCACATCCAGCCGTTCCTCCACATACGTAAGGATCGCAAAAAGCCATGCGCAATAATCGTTCAAAAGCTCCCGTCGCATCACGCAAAGATTCCCATAATGATAAAACGGCTGTCCCATCACCTCATCATAGATGTCCAGATACTCCGGCACAGTCTTAAAGATCGCCTCGCGAACCAGCTCCTGCTGCCGCGGATCGTGCGCTTCATTGTAATACGCAAGGTATGGCATCCTGGCATCGATCTCTTTTGAGACGATGACATCCGTATCCGACAGAAGCGTTTCGAACTCCGCACCCGTCAATATCTCTCCGTCATTGTTAAGAAAATATCTCCGGTAATGACACAGGCCGACATACCCCCACTCCGGCGAATTCTTCCATATCCAGTACAGACCGGTCAGTTCCCCGTAACGGTTGTTCTTAGCGGAAATGTTCTCTCCCGTGTCATCCCCGTCATATCCCAGATCGCAGGATGCCGCCCTCCCGACATGCAGCGGATGGTATACCGCATCCGCAGGAAACGGCGCCTTTTTATGCGTGCATACATATACAGTGATACTCATACGCGATACGATACCTCCGGCAGACTCCGTTTACAGATCCCCTTAAATCCCGCTCCACGAAGCCCCTTCAAACGTCAGGCGGATCTTCTCCAGATAATCCGACAGAGAAACATCGTCATCCAGGAAGCTGTGCTCTAAGTTCTTGATCAAAATCGCAAGATCACCGCCGTTCATATACGGATTATCCTTGTTATCCGCAAGCTCCGTCAGCACCA
>JAFSYD010000069.1 GCA_017443685.1 Lachnospiraceae bacterium
ATGTAGGCCGGATCCTTCGGACGGTTGGGGTACAATACCGCATCCGGCCGGCCGATCCCCTCCTCCCTGTTGGAACGGACAGCATACCTTGGCATGCCGGACAGCAATGAGATAAAGAACCCATGATAAAAGCTTTCTCCGCTGTCAAAGGTGCTGATAGTCTTTTCCAAAAGCTCTGACATAAAATCCCCGATCGCATCCCCGTCTCTCCCGACAATCGCGCGAAACAGTACACTCCGGTCAGCTTCCTTTTTGATCCCTTCAAACCATGACACAATCTGATTCCGATATATCGACCTCACCTCGGCATTCGGAATCTCCATCGTAACATAAATATCCTCCTCCTGCTTCCGTTCTGACACCTTTTTCATATATCCGGTGAAAAACAGGAAATTCCAAAGGTTGTCTTCATCCACATATACGTCGTCGTATGTAATGTCCTCGTGGATCCTCTTTTCTATGGTTCGGCCGGCGATCAGTCCATCGAGTTCTTTCTTTCGGTCTTCATCGGCCTGATAGACGAGATCCTTTATGATGGCATTGGAGGATGTATTCGCCCAATAAGGTTCCGGAAAGCGGTCATGACTTGCTACGTGTTCGGACACGTATTTAATCACGCTCCAAGGGTTATATACCTCGGCTTCTCCGAACAGATATCCGTCATACCATTCCCTCACTTCCTCTACTTTATCCGCGAGGTCGTAATGTGCCAGCATCTCTTCCGTTTCGTCCTGTGTAAATCCAAAGTATTCACCAAAGTTCGTGCTCCGTATCGAACAGATCTCAAGATTGTTCAGTCCGGCAAAAATGCTCTCCTTACTGATCCGCAGGCACCCTGTAATGACTGCCCGCTCCAAGGCATCATTTGTTTTTAATGCCGATTCAAAAAGCGAACGAATGAATCCGACCATTTCATCATAAAAACCGGCAAAATACGCGTTTTCCAGTGGCATGTCATATTCGTCGATCAGGATAATGACATTCCTGCCATGGTGCTGCCGGAGGCATTCGGACAGGATCCTTATCGCTGTTGAAAAGAGCGGCATTTCCTTTTTCAGAAGCCCCTCTTCCGTCTCTTCATCCAGCAACTCCACCAGATTATTTCTTTTTATTATGACATCAAGGAGCCCCTGAAAAGCACTTTTTTGGGATGCTTGCAGCCTATCGGAAACCGCAAGATACTCATGCCGACCGATTTCCCTGATGATTTCTTCCCGCAACTTCCAAAACGCGTCAAAAAACCGCGGCTGCTTTGCTGACTTCAGGCTCAGATTGATCACCGGATATTGCCCCATCAGGGAAAGGATGTCATCCCCCGCGCCCATAATCTTCATGCCGTCAAAATACCGGCTGTTGTCCACAACATTTCCGTCCCTGTCATATTCGAGTTCAAAGAATGTACGGATCATGGAAAGCGCCAGCGTCTTTCCGAAACGGCGAGGGCGGGTAAAAAGGGTTACCATCCCACCCTTTTGAACAATGTCCCGAATCAGAAGCGTCTTGTCCATATAATAACAGCCGTCATCCAGTATCCTTTTGTAATTTTCATATCCGATACCCAGCCTTTTCATGCTGCACCTCCGTATTCGGCTCTTTTTCCAATAGAAAATATCGCTCTCATTATACAAAAAGAAGAGCGATCTTGCCACCCTTTCCCCTCTCCTGATCCGGTCATCGGATATCCAGCAGCGACCACCGCATATCCGAAGATGCGTACATAAGCCGCAGGATCCGCTCTCTTCCAAACACCTCGATCACGCAGTCGAAGGTCACCGTTGACCGACGGAACATCTCTGCCTTCGGGAGGTTCTCCTTCCCCGCCCCATCAATCAGCTTGTACCGGTGGATGCAGAACTCCTGCCTCACCCCGTCCTCATCAAACAGCCGCAGCTTGATCGGCAGAACGATTCCGTCGTTCCGAAACAAACAATATACATCCAGCTTTCGATCCTTCACCCATTCCATAATCATCACACACCATGCAAGAACATTTGTTCGTGCTTTTATTATAGAACGCGCGTTCCGTTTTGTAAAGAAGATTTTTCCTTCAACTAAGAATTTTCACCGCCTCCTTAAGCTGCCCGTCCAGCTCGGGGAATATTTTCCGCAGCGCTAAAGGTCTTCCGGTCTTATCGGTAAAACAATGCGTCGAGGCGGCATTTGCCACGATATCACCGGTTTTCTCATTCGTCATCGTATATTCCAGACTGATCCGCGCTCCGGTGTAGCCTGTGATCTTCGCGTCGATGGCGATCGCATCGCAAAAGGTCGTGGAATGCTTATAATCACAATGCACCGACACCACCGGCGAGACGATCCCCGCCTCCTCAAAGCGCGTCATCGGAAAACCCATTTCCGCCAGAAGATGCATCCGCGCTTCCTCCATAAAGCGGATATAATTGGAATGGTGCGTGATACCCATTTTATCGGTCTCATAATATTGAACCGTATGCATATGACTGCTCATGATCCTTACTCCATATGTAACTGTTCAGATGCCTGAACAGTTACTGCATCGGACACAGTGCAGCCGCACATGGAAAGTGTGTCCGATGCCTGTAATCCAATGCCCAAAATACGCAACGCGGCTATACGCTTCGTGCTGCCTAAATAGTTTCCTCAATATCTCTATACAGCTCTCCGAGGGTGGTCTCTCCCCAGCTGTAATTCGTCAGATAACTTCCCTTGAACAGCTGGGCATACTCCTCTTTTCCTGAGAGGTAGTTATACAGATCGCACTGTACCCGTTCCATAACGATGCGGCGCTTGCCGTCAACCGTCTCCACGATCCCGGGGATGCCATATTCTTCAAGCGTATTCTTCAAACGCAGCGCCACCTTGCGGTACCGTGAAAGCGTCATGGCATTGGAAGGCTCATCCTCCCACAGGAATCCGATCGCCTCCTCCGAGGTAACATAGCCGCCGCGCCGGTCCACAAGAAGCGCCAATAGCTCCTTTGACTTCTTGTTGCGGAAAGCGATGGGCTTATCACCGACAAATACATCAAAATAGCCGAAGGTACGAATGAACACCGCGCGGTTTTCCGGAAGACTCTTTTCCTTCTTATCGTCGCCGTCCTCCATATCATAAAGCATAACAAAACGGGACGAGGTTCCGCCTGTCTTTCTCTGGGAACAGATTGCCTTGATCCGCCGCTGGGACTCGGTCGCAAAGTCAAAATAGGAAAACTCCGCTTCCCCGTTCCGAAGCAGCTCGATAAAATCCTCGTAAGCCACCTCGCTGTACGCCACGAAATTCTCGATCGGCGTGTAGCTTTCCGTCAGCGGCATCCACTCCTGTCTGGTATAACCGAAGAACTCGCATACATTTTCGCTGGCATACATCGGCTTAACGAGCCCATCCGGCGTGATCTCAAAGGCCGCTATCCCGTCCGAAAACTGCATCATGAGGTCACGCATGCCCTCCTTTAACTGATCGTTCTCGGATTTTAAGACCTGTGCCTGGTGATCGCCCGGCAGCTGCCGGACACAGAAAAAGCTTGCGGATTCATCCTCCCTGATGAAGATGCCTGTATATTCTTTTTCGCTGCCATCGGAACTAAGCGCCCGATAGGTGATCTGCGGCGGTTTCGCGTCCGCCTGATACAGCCGTTTTTGACAGAAATCGTTAAAAAAGCTTTTCAGCGCATCGCGGTCTTTTTCCTCTACCGCAGCGACCAGCCACTTTTCGATCGCGTCGTCGATGCGCATCGCGATATCCAGAAACGGCTTCAATGCGGAACCTTCTTTTGCATACAGGCAGGTTAATGTATTCGTATCGAGATCAAACGAAAAAACCTTGTCATATACATCCGTCAGTGCTTTTAAGTAGCGCGCCCGCTCGCCCGCCGTGCGCTTTTGGTGGTGTTCCGTAATGTCCATGCATACGCTCTGAAATTCTTCCTGCCCCTGTTCGTTTACGGTCTTAGTCACCCAGCCGAAGACGCGCGCCCGGGTTCCGTCGCAGCGCAGGACGGTCATCTCTCCGGCAATCGGAGCCTCTGTAGCGTAAACACGGTTTAAGTATTTTGAAAATCTGCGCCGCTCCTCCATCGGTACCATAAGGAAGATATTGCTCTCATACATCTGTCTGTAATCAATCTCCCCCTCTTCGGGCTTCGGGATGCGCAGCATCTTAAGCATATTGGGATTGATATAGGTGATCCGCGGCTGCTTTTCGCAGGTGTATTTCATGAACCCACAGGGGATCGTGTCATTTAAGAACTGCAGGTTGCCGTTTTCACCGTTCGGTTCTGCGCTATTGTTATGATTATCGTTCATTGCAACTCCTGTTTCGGGTGTCGTTTTTAAGTCATATGGTTTCATTATAGCAGGAATCGGAAAAAAAATCTTTACCTAAACTCAGATACGCCGCCTAAAAAGACCGCAGCCGCTTTGCTCTTCCATTGAAAGATCAGCGGCGGCTGTTAATGGTTTACCGGGCCGCCAGCTCTTTTTTCCGAATCTTCCCGCTGATGGTCTTAGGCATATTGGTAACAAACTCGATCCTGCGGATCCACTTGTATTCCGCAAGCTTCCTGTTGCAGAAGTTCTTCATCTCCACCTCAAGCGCTGCCGACGGCGTATAGCCTGCCTGCGGCACCACAACTGCCTTGATCGCCTGTCCCCGCAGAGGATCGGGAACGCCGACCACACTGCACTCCATCACCCCGGGATGCTCCATCAGGACATTTTCCACCTCATACGGGCCCACCCGGAAGCCGCCGGTCTTAATGATATCATCGAAGCGCCCGTGGAACCAATAGCGCCCGTTTTCATCCATATAAGCCGCATCGCCCGTATGATAGACGCCGCCACGCCACACATAACGATACTGCTCGTCATTATCGAGATACCCCGTAAAGACGCCGGCCTTTTTGCCTTCCTCGTCCGGAATGATCACCACCTCGCCGATCTCACCGACCGGCACCTCTTTTCCGTCTTTTCCCAGCAGCTTTATATTGTAAAACGGCGACGGCGTCCCCATCGAGCCACAAACCGGCTCCTGTCCTTTAAAGTTGGCCATCAAAAGCGTTGTTTCCGTCTGCCCGTAGCCTTCGCAGAGAGCAAGGTGCGTCTGCTGCGTAAACTTGCGGAACACCTCAGGTGCAAGCATCTCGCCCGCAGTTGTTGCATGCCGCAGGCTCGGCATCTTGGGAATGCCCTTCCTTACCAGATACCGGTACACCGTAGGCGGCGCACAGAAGGATGTCACACCGTACCTGTTGATCACCGTGACAAGCTGCTTCGGCTCAAAATTGTCGAAATCATAGACCATGACCGCGCTCCCGATGAGCCACTGCCCGTAGATCTTACCCCAGGAAGCTTTCGCCCATCCCGTTTCCGCTACGGAAAAATGCAGTCCGTCCTCTTCGGCCTGCTGCCAGTATTTTGCGGTAACGATATGCGCAAGCGGATAGGTATGGGCGTGGATGACACCCTTCGGGTTGCCCGTGGTCCCGGAGGTAAAATACAGCATCATCGGATCGGACGCAAGTGTGGGGATCCGTTCGAAGGTCTCCTTTTCCCGCTCCATCGCCGTCGAAAGATTTTGGAAACCCTCCACGTCCTTCTTCACGCTCCACAGTATCGCGGACAGCCCCGTCTCCTTTAAGGCGCTTAAGATCTTGTCCGGTACATCATTTTCACTCGTACAGATGATGGCTTTCGCATGCATGGCATGCAAGCGGTATACATAATCCTTTACGGTGAGCATATGCGTCGCCGGTACCATCACCGCCCCGA
>JAFSYD010000070.1 GCA_017443685.1 Lachnospiraceae bacterium
CGAAGGAGCAGGTAGACGCGGAAGACGGGAAGGCAGACAGCGGCAGCTGCGCCGAAGAGCCGGACAGGGAGCTGCAAGAGCCGGATGAGCTTCAAAAGGGCCGCCTGCGGACGGTGCGGATCCCTGTGGAAGGCGTCATCGGTATGTCACGCGGGTATTGTGAGAATGGCCGATACATCGTGATGGAAGGGCCTTTGAAGGGACATGAGGAGCGGATCGTTGATGTAGATCTGCGTAAGCGAAAAGCGTACCTGAACATCAAGATCAACGGGCATATCGCGAAGGCGGGGCTGGAGATATACGGGAAGAAATACTGGTTCCCAAAGGATAAATACGCATCGGAGGTCTTGCCGGACGGCACATCCGTGGATCCGAAAGGAATAGCGGAAGCGATGATGTCCTGTAAGGATTAAACAGCGATAGCAGGCAAAGGAAAAAGCAGATGAGGTAAGTAAAATGTATCCACAAACGTTTGACGGGCGGATTGTTGCCACGGTGCATGGTCCCAACCCGGATTTCGGTCATAGCGAAGGAGGGTGATCGCGGAAATATTTTCCGTGAATGGGCAAACACACCCCAAAAGCCGCTATGAAAATGTGGATGCAGTTGATCATAAATATGAAAGAAGAGGCGTGACGGAAAAACGGCACGCTTTTTTGTTTGGAAATACACGAAAAGAGATGGCAAGACTAACGGAATACCATAAGAAATGGATACGACGGCAGCCCCGTTTCGGCGGCATATTTGAGAACGGACAGGGCTTTGAAAAAAGGATCCGATTGTCCGGTGCGCAGGCGTATGACGAGGAGGCCGAGTATATCAAAAAGGCGGTCGAGAATGGCTGCGACGGTGCGCAGCGGGAACAGCTGGCGGAGGAGATCGCGGCATATACAAAGAAAAGAAGCGCGGTACCATTAAGCAGCGGGACGGCGGCGATGCATCTCGCGGTTAAGCTGGCGGCAGAGAAGCAGTACGGAAGCGCAAGCGGGATATCCACGCCGGACGGGCTGGGAAAAGAGGGAAGCCTTTATAAGAGACGGGTGTTCGTATCGGATTTTGCTCCGATGTCTCTTGCCGGTCCCGTTTTGTATGAGGGCGGCGAACCCATATTTGTGGACTGCGGGGATGGCGACTGGGGCATGGATCCCGAGGTCTTAAGAATTGCATTCGAAAAATACACGGATGTAAAGATCGTCATTGCAAACGATGCATACGGATATCCGGGCCGGCTTTCTAAGATACGGAAAATCTGCAACGAGCACGGCGCGATATTGATCATGGACGCCTCTGAAAGTCTCGGAGCGGAAGCACTTTTTCCCTATCAGGAACGGTCGCTGCCGCTGCCGACGCCGATGTTTGCGGATTACGCCGTGCTGGACTTCGGAAAGGGCAGGATCATAAGCGGAGACGGCGGTGGAGTGCTTTTATCCGATGATCCATACTCCGCAAGGAAAGCGGAATACTGGGCGGAAGGCGCATACGCCGATGCGCCGTGGGCGCAGCATTCGGAGCTGGGATATGACTACCGGATGGGTGATCTTACAGCAGCAATGATTCGCGGGCAGCTTAGCCATGTTGGGGAGATCATCGAAAAGAAGAAAAAAATATACGAAAGATACCGCGAAAAGCTGGACGGTGAGCTTGCTTATATGATCCCCGTCGGGGAGGATGCGCGGCCGAATTATTGGATGAGCGCGATGACCTGCGAGAGCAGCATCGTATTCGAGGAAACCCGGGACAGCCGGAATTATACCTATCGGGATACGCATGGAACAGCGGCACCGATGGAGATCATCGAAGCGCTGCAGGCATTCGGTGCGGAAGCCTTACCGCTTTACAAGCCGCTTTCGATGCAGCCGATATTTGTAAACCACGAACACGTGACGTTGGACGGATTCCGCAGGACCTACGAGGATTTCTACTGTGACAATTTTTCGCTCAAATGCCATCGGGCAAAGCAGTATTTCCAAAGCGGCGTCTGCCTGCCGGGCGACATCGGAATGACCGAAGAAGAGCAGGATAAGGTGATGGAGATCGTGCTTGC
>JAFSYD010000071.1 GCA_017443685.1 Lachnospiraceae bacterium
CGCCACAAGCGTCGCAACGTTATCTACGATACAGCCCGCATCCGCCGGCAGCATCTTCGAATTAATGCTGCGTCCCGTTACGGCATTGATCAGCTGTCTTTCACCGCCCTGCGGGTACTTTGTCATCAGCGGACATACCTCCATACGCGGATCATCCTTAACAAGGCTCTGCAGCTTCTCGATACAATCCGGCTTGTTGTCCTCGACACCGAACACACCCTTTGCTTTCGGGAACAATTGCAAAACGATCTTCATTCCGCCGACCAACTTTTCCGGCTCCTCGATCATCTGGCGATAATCCGAGGTCAGATACGGTTCACATTCCGCGCAGTTCGCAATGATGTACTCGATCGCCTCCGGATCACGCGGGGATAATTTGACATGTGTCGGGAAGCCGGCACCACCCATTCCGACAACGCCTGCCTCCCTGATCTTATCGATGATCTCTTCATTGGAAAGCGTCGTCACATCCTCGGTCTCGTCAAACCCGATCTCCATGAAGTTCCCGTCGCTTTCGATCACGATAGACATCACCATATCGCCGACAGCAACCCGGCGCGGCTCGATCGCCTTAACGGATCCCGATACCGATGAAAAGATCGGTGACGAAACAAATCCGCCCGCTTCCGCTATCTTCTGCCCTTTTAAAACCTGATCGCCGACATTGACGATGGGCTTTGCCGGAGCACCGATATGCTGGGACAGCGGGAAGACAAGCTCTCCCTTTGGCAGAACTTCCTTAACCGGCTTTGCTTTGGATAAATCCTTGCCGTCATAAGGATGAACGCCGCCCTTAAACGTTTTCAGGCTCATTCTCTACCTCCACTCTTTAAGCTGATTTGCAGGCACAACACGCGTAATGCGATATATAACTACAGTACACACATTTTGCCATATAGCATACATTCTACCACGAAACCTGTTGTTATTATTGTATTTTTTTCAAAACAACCGGGAAAACGGCCGTAAAATTTTACCGGCACATCGCAGGCAAGCCGCTGCCGGTTGACGACGATGCTCATTTCAGCTAAGATACAGCTTATGGAAGTGATCAGAGAAACTATTATAATAGAAGAAACACATGATCCGCTCTTTCGTGAAAGAAGGCCTCTTTTCCTGGATATCGAAACACTCGGTCTGCAGGCGGCCCGTCATATGATCTATATGATCGGTACCGCTTCAATTTCAAGTGCAAACACAGCCGAATTATCACTGTATTTTGCCGAGAACGAAAACGAAGAGTCAGCCATCCTCTCCGCTTTTGAAAAAAAAGCCGCGGATTGTGATACGGTGATAACTTATAACGGCACAACCTTTGACCTTCCCTTTCTTGCGAAACGCCTCAAAAAATACGGACTGCCGGATCCGTGTTCCCAAATGTCGTCGCTTGACCTCTATCGGATCGTAAAAAAAAGGAAGGATCTTCTGCATCTTCCCGGTTGCCGTCAAAAAGACATCGAACGCTTTCTTGACATCGAACGGGACGATGAAAAAAGCGGCAAAGAGCTGATCGACATTTATAAGCAATATGAAAAGCAGCCGACAGCAGCCGCGCATGATCTTTTGATCGGGCACAATTCAGATGATGTCCGGGGGATGCTGCTTCTTTTGCCGATACTGTCCTACGAAGCATTATCCACCGTCGTGTTATCTTCCCCCGGATCGGAAGTCGACGAAAGCGAAAACCGGTATCTGCTGAAAGCAAAAATGAGCATAACCATACCAAAGCCCCTCCGGCACCGCACCGACGAATACTACCTGATCTTAGAAGACGACACGGCAAAATGCGCGTTCCCCCTGTATGATGACAGAAACGTTCGTTATTACTGGGACAATCCAAATGATTATGTCTATCTGATAAAAGAAAAAAAGGCGGTTCCAAAATCGCTTGCACGAACAATTCCAAAAGCCGAAAAGCGCCCGGCGCTTGCCAAAGAATGCTGCACATCCGTCGACGTTTGCGATAAAACACGTCCGGCGGAAGCATTTTTATGTAAATACCTCGAAAAACTCATCCGAAATCTGTTCCGATAGGAAACCGGCATAAAACGATCCGATGCCTTCGTCCCATCTGCCAGGGGCAGCTGTGATCGACAAATCGAGTAGGGTGATTACATCCCCCTACTCTCTTAAAAACGCTGTTTTCCACCTCAAGGCTTTCGCCTTTCGGTGTCCTACAGTCGCCAGATACGCGACATTTCATGCGAGCATGATGCCGCATATCCGGCTCGTTGTCACGCAAAAGCCCGCCTGCAATATGCAAACGGGCTTAAAATCAATTCATCTTTCCAACAATTACTGATTATCCTTCTCATAGAAGAACGATGACCGGCGCGTATAACCGATATCCTTATATCCCATTACCTGCTCGGTGCTGCCGATGAACAGTATTCCGTGATTCATCAAGGAATCATTGAATTTCTTGTATACATCAGCCTTTGCTTCCTCCGTAAAGTAGATCAGCACGTTCCGGCATACGATCAGATGATAATTCGTCGGATACTTATCGCGAAGGAGATTCGCCTGGTGGAATTCCACGCGGCTCTTCACCTGATCGGAAATCTGATACGACTGTCCCACCTTAGTGAAGAACTTCTTCTTATATTCATCCGGCACGCCGGCAATACTCTTCGCGGAATACAAGCCCGTCTTCGCCTGCGCGATGACCTGCTTGTCGATGTCCGTCGCATAGATCTTGATCTTATTGATATCGATTGCCTTCGAAAGCGCCATAACCAGAGAATACGGCTCATCACCGGTCGAGCACGCAGCCGACCAGATCTTCAGATTCTTGCCGAATCTGTCGATCAGCTCCGGAAGATATGTATTGACCAGCAGCTCCCACTGATCCGGATTCCGGTAAAACTCGGACACATTGATCGTCAGGAAATTGACAAACTCATCAAATGCTTCCCTGTTCGAGCCCAAAAGCTTCACATAATCCGCGTACGTCTTCACACCGCGCTTGTCAACCAAGGAATCGATCCGGCGGCGCATCTGCTTCTCTTTGTACGCCGAAAGATCAATTTTCGTCAGCTTAAAGACATCATCTTTAAACTTTTCGTAATTGTCATTCGCTAATGCCATATTTATATAACCCCCTGTTAAATCAAGCCGATTGTGACTTTACGCTTCCTCCTCAGATGCATTCTCCAGGCTCTTGCCTACCGCGTCAATATCAACGCTTGCAAAATCATCGGACTCCCCTTCCGCCGTAAGTGCCTTCATCGAAAGCGAGATCTTATGCTCATCCTCGCGGAACTCAACAACCTTTGCATCGATCTCATCACCAACCGACAATACATCCGACGGCTTATCCACATGATCCTTCGAAATCTGCGATACGTGAAGAAGTGCGTCAACGCCCGGCGCCAGCTCGATGAATGCACCGAAGTCCGTCATACGGGCAACACGGCCATGAACCACATTGCCGACAGCAAACTTGCTCGAAGCACCGTTCCACGGATTCGCATCCGCGAACTTCATCGAAAGAGCGATCTTCTTCTCGTTGATGTCCTTGATGAATACCTTGACAACATCACCGATCTTGAATAATTTGTGCGGATCATCCACACGGCCCCAGGACATTTCGGAAATATGCAAAAGACCGTCCACGCCGCCGAGATCAACGAATGCACCGAAGTTCGTCACATTCTTAACCTGACCTTCGATCACATCGCCGACCTTGATCCGCTGCAAAAGCTCTTCCTGCATCTTCGACTTCTTCGCCATCAGAAGCTGCTTGCGGTCACCGATGATACGGCGCTTCTGCGGGTTAAACTCGGTAATGATGAACTCGATCTCCTGATCCTTGAACTTATTCAG
>JAFSYD010000072.1 GCA_017443685.1 Lachnospiraceae bacterium
ACGCTCCTCCAGCGGAAGCGAAACGTCGGGATCCTCCTTCGCGAGCGGATCATAGGGCATACCCCCGTCAATGAACGTCATAACGAACCGACGCGGCTCATCCGCAATCTCCATCTGAAGCGTCGCGTCGCCCGTCCCCGGAGCATACGCATAGTTGGCAATATTAACAAAAATCTCCTCGACTGCCACGTCAATCGCAATCTGATCCTTCATTGAACAGCCGCCTTCTTCCAAAAGCTCCTCTACTGCTGCCAGCACCTCATTCAGATTGTCATTCCTTGCCTCTATCGTCATTTCCTTCATGGAGTCGCCTCGCATTCTGTAACACAAACAGTACCGTGCTTATCTATCATACACTATTTACATCCTGCTTGTAAATATAAAAATGCTAATGCGAGATCACTTCCACTCCATCTTCACGGACAAAAATCTGATATTCCCACTGCGCGGAGGGCTTTCCGTCTTTCGTGTGTACCTCCCATCCGTTATCCTCGTTGGTATAGATATCCGCTTTTCCCATATTTACCATGGGCTCGATCGTGAACATCATCCCGGGAACGATCAGCATATCCTCTCCGGCATTCGATACATAGCTTACCCACGGCTCCTCGTGGAACTCGAATCCGACACCGTGTCCGCCGATCTCCTTAACGACCGAATAGCCGTTCGCCTCCGCATGCTTGTGCACCTGCTCCGCCATATCGCCCAGAAAGCCCCATGGCTTCACCGCCTTCACGCCGATCTCCACACACTCGAGCGTCACCTCGACCAGGCGCTTCACCTCCGGTGCGACCTCACCGATCATAAACATCCGCGACGAATCGGAAAAATATCCGTCTAATATCGTCGAACAGTCGACATTTACGATGTCCCCTTCCTTTAAGATCACATCCTCCGACGGAAATCCGTGGCACACCTGATCGTTGACCGACGTACATACCGAAAACGGATATCCTTCGTAATCCAGCGGCGCGGGGATCCCGCCCATTTTCGTCGTTACATCATAGACGATCTTATCGATCTCCAGCGTATTCATTCCCGGCCGGATTGCCTCTGCCACCGCGTCAAGCGCCGCCATATTGATCCGGGCGCTTTCCCGGCATTTTTGCACGTCCTCCTCCATTTTCAGAAGATCCCTTGTCGGCACCTCATGGCCCATAAAAGCAAAACGGTCGATCTTCCGGTCAAACGCTTCGTGACACTGCTTGTACTTGCGCCCGCTCCCGCACCAGCAGGGCATATTGCGTCCGATCTTTTCCTGTTTTTTGATGGGCTCCGTGGATACCCATTTCAGTGCTTTCATTCCTTCATTTCTCCTTCGTAACCGTTGATATAACTGACCGAACTATGCTTTAAGGTGATATCACCGAATACCACACGGTCCCAGATCTTTTTATTCACCTTTATCTTATGCTCCGTCTTCAAAAGCTGCTTATAATCCAGACCGTCGTAGCCAAAGCCGGCGTAGGTCGTCCCCTTTTCCTTCGCGAGATGCGCCTGATATTTCTGGGCAAGCGCGATCTCCTTCATTGTCTCATTGATGCTCTCGTAAGTCCCGGGAAGCCGCTCCTTTTGCTCATCATACAGATCCGACCAGAAATCCGTCCGCGTATTTTCCAACAGCTGCTTTTCTTCCGATGTCAAAACAAAGCCGTCCGTCGTCGCGGCACGGTAAAATATCCGGTCGTGCACCGCCATATCGAGCGCCGCCTTCTTCGCCTGCGCCTGGATAAAGATCCCGTTGACATGAATGTTCCAAAAATCCTTTGTCGACTGTGCGTTGTAGATCTCGGCCTTGTTCTCGATCTGCTGCTCTTCATATAATACGTAAAACCCAAGATCGGATAACGTCAGATCCTCTCCGTCCACCGTAACCGCCGTCTCATCCAGGCTGGCCAGATAATCCACCCTTGTATGGTCACGATAAGAGACATAGACACCATATAACAAAACAACCGCAAGCAGCGCGAGAAGCACTGCCTGCGTGATACGTTTCAATACGTTATGGACCAAACCTCTGATCTGCTGCCGGCTCCACGCCCTTTTGCCCGCCTGCCGCGCCGATGCTTTTTCATTCATTTAGATCACGCGCCGGATCGCCAGGATCGGGTGGCACGTAACCGGCCGGTAATTCGTGATTCCGGTCGAGGTACTCTGCGCTTCCACGATACATCCGTTCCCGGCGTAAATGCCGACATGCCCGGCATAGCAAACGATATCCCCCGCCTGCAAATGCTCATAGCTGACCGCCTGTCCGACCGTTCGAAGAAGAGAGGACTGCCGCTTCTTGGAGAGGTCGATGCCGAAATTCTTGTATATCTGAACGACAAACCCCGAGCAGTCGATACCGTTCGTCAGGGAGTTGCCGCCCCATACGTAGCGGTTGCCGACGAACTGGTTCGCATAGGCAACCACGGCCGCACCGCTGATGCCCGTCACCTGCGCCGGATTCAAGCCCCCTCCCTGGGACGCACCGCTGCCGACGGATCCGGACGACCCGCCCGCGGTGGATGCACCTCCGACGGTCGTTGTCGATACCCCGCCGCTTGCCGTATTGTCATCAAAGGTCACCGTCGAGGTCACGGCAATGTCCTTGGCATCCTTAGCCTCCTTGGCCGCTTCGGCCGCCTTCCTTGCCGCTTCCTCAGCTGCCTTCTTGGTCTCACTCTCTTCCGCCTTCTTGGCGGCTTCGTTCGCTTTTGCCTTTGCCTCGTTCGCTGCCGCTGCCGCCTGATTCGCCGCTACCGCAGCCGCGTTCCGCTTCGCCTGCTCTTCTGCGCGCTTTGCCGAGAGGGCGTTCGCCTTTTTCGCCGCCGCCGCCTGCGCTGCCGCAAGCTGGGCATCAAAATTCTGTACCTCAACGCGCTTGACCGCGATCATATTGTTAAGCGTGGCTTTCTTCGCAGTCAGCTGATTGCGCTCGGCTTCCAGCTGTGCCTGCTGATCTTCAAGAGAGGCCTTCAGCTCGGCAATGTCCTCGACCAGCCACTGGTAGTTCTGCAAAAGCTGCCTGTCATAATCCTGCACCGCCGTCGCGTAATCGACCTGATTTAAGAAGTCGGCTATGCTGCCGGATTCCAAAAACAGTGTAAAGAGGCTCTTGTTCTCGTGTTCATACATATACGAGATCCGCTCTTTCATCGCCTCGTACTGTTCCTGTTCCGCGATCTCCGCCGCCTTCAGATTCTCCTTGGTATCTTCGATCTCTGCCTCAAGCGACTCGATCTCACCCTCCAAGACGTTGATCTCCGCTAAGATATCCACGAGCTCGCTGTCAAGCTCCTCGAGCTGCCCCTGCGCCGTGCCTAGCTCTCCTTCGATCGCGTCCGCTTTATTATTCAGCGCGTCCCGCTCCTGCTGCAGGCGGTTGCCTTCCGCCGCCGCGTTCTCCGCGTCCTTATTCAGATTGTCCGCTTTATTGTTCAGGGAGTCCGCCTTTTTCTGAAGCTCATCGGCCTCCTTTTTCAGGCGCTCCGCCTCCTGCTGCAATTCATCGGAGGACGCGTCGTCTGCGGATTTCTTTTCATCGGATTTCTTTTCGTCTGACTTTTTCTCGGTTGATGTTTCCGCTATTTCCTCGGTCGCAAAAACCGTCTGCGGCTGATAGAAGACGCCAGCCGAAAGCGTTGCAGCTAAAAGCAGTGCTGCCCGGACCCGTAATTTTTGCTTTTGCAAGATTCCTACCCTCTTCTTCATCGTCCATTTTGTGCTTAAATGACGATATAACACAAATTATAGTCTTTTCTACTATAATGGGTTTCCCCGAAAAAAGCAAGAAATTTTTATGAATAATGTGAAAAATCCAGGGAAAAAGGGGCCTGCGCCTTCGCGTAAGCCCCCAGAACCTCTAACATAGCTTCATTCGTATTTCTTTTGTGATAACATCGGTGTAGGAAAATGACAGCAGCTGCGCCGGACGGTCTTCATCGATCTCGTCCACCATAATGGTGAACACGCTCGGGTACGCTTCCTGAATCGTTCCCTGCTGGATGTCGACTTTGTTCCTTCCGCGGTCAAGCTGGATCATCACCCTGCTGCCGCACTGCTGCCGGATCGACGACCGGATCTTATCATACTCTGAATGTTCCATGTGTGCAGTTCCTCCTCGCTTTTTAGCTGCCCGCTTAAACAGACAACTGTATCTTGCGCATATACGCCTGCAATAATATAGCATCTTTTGTGCAATTTGTCAAAAACCTTTTTCCCGGTCTCACGCGCTGCATTACGGCATAATATTTCTTGAATTATCGGGCATTTTGGGATAGGATGTTTTTATATAAGCTTCTTGGCGTGTTCTTTCACGCGGAAAGGATGACACTATGATTCGTACCGTTTTTGTCGGATTGTTCCTGGCGTTATTTTTCCTGTTTTCACTGCCCTGCTGCGCGGTGCTCTTTCTTACGCGCCATGTATTCCCGATGCAGACGCAGCATATATCGCAAAAGATCGTATGCGGGGCGCTTAACATCATTCTTATGCTGACCGGCTCGGACATTACCGTCTTGGGCTTGGAGAACATCCCCACGGACAAGCCGGTGCTTTTTATCGGCAACCATACGGGGTATTTTGACATTGTATCCACCTATCCCGTACTGCCTGCCGGGGTCGGCTTTGTCGCGAAAAAGGAGCTCGACCGCTTCGCGCTGCTGCGCTGGTGGCTGCGTCTTCTGCACGGGCTCACCTTCGACCGGAACGATCCCCGCAGCGGCATGAAAATGATCCTGACCGCGATCGATGAAGTAAAAAACGGCTATTCGATGTTCATTTATCCCGAAGGCACGCGTTCGAAGACGGGCGAGGTAGGCGAATTCAAGGCCGGAAGCTTCAAGGTCGCCACGCGCACGAACTGTCC
>JAFSYD010000001.1 GCA_017443685.1 Lachnospiraceae bacterium
CGCCTGTCTAAGCGCTCATATTCACCGGCGGCGTTCATGTAGTATGCCTTCAGATTATCCTTAAGCTCCACATCCAGGATGTGCTTTGCCTTCCGCTTCGCGTTCTCATCCTCGATCGGGAATACGATCTCCACGCGGCGGTCGAGATTGCGCGGCATCCAGTCGGCGGAACCCATATACATATCCTCTGCCCCGTCGTTATAGAACCAGAAAATGCGGCTATGCTCCAGGAAGTTCCCGACGATCGAGCAAACCGTTATGTTATCGCTGACGCCATCTATCCCTGTCCGCAAGCAGCAGATCCCTCGGATGATCAGGTCGATCTTGACGCCCGCGGCAGACGCCTCATAGAGCTTTTCGATCATCTTCTGGTCACACAGTGAATTCATCTTCGCGATGATACGTGCTTCCTTGCCCGCCTTTGCGTTCCTTATCTCGCGGTCGATCAGTTCGTAAAACTTCTTCCGAAGCCAGATCGGCGCCACGATCAGCTTGTTCCACACCTCCGGCTCGGAATAGCCCGAAAGCATATTGAATACCGCCGTCGCATCCTCGCCGTATAGCTCCGAACAGGTCAAAAGCCCGCAGTCCGTATAGATCTTCGCCGTCGAATCATTGTAATTGCCCGTGCCTAAGTGTACGTACCGCTTAATGCCGTCCTCTTCGCGTCTTACGACAAGCGCGATCTTCGAATGTACCTTAAGCCCCACCAGACCGTATATCACGTGACAGCCCGCCTGCTCCAGCTTTTTCGCCCATTCGATGTTATGTGCCTCGTCAAAACGCGCTTTCAGCTCAACCAATACCGTGACCTGCTTGCCGTTATCCGCCGCCTTCGCAAGCGCCGCTATGATGGGCGAATTGCCGCTGACACGGTACAAAGTCTGCTTGATCGCCAATACATCCGGATCGTTCGCCGCCTGCCGGATAAAGTCTACCACCGGCTCAAAGGTCTCGTAGGGATGGTGCATTAAGATATCTCCCTTGCGGATCGCCGCAAATATGTCGCCGCCCGGGACAAGACGCGGATTGATCTGCGGCGTAAAGGGCTCCGTCCGCAGCGTGTCATACCCTTTGATCCCGTACAGCTTCATTAGAAATGTAAAGTCGATCGGCCCCGCGCAGGGATATATGCTTTCTTCCGGCACCTCCAGATTCTTTTGTAAGGTCTTCAACAGCTTCGCGTCGATCTTATCCTCGACCTCCAGGCGGATCACCTCACCCCAACGGCGGCGTTTTAACTGCTTTTCGATCTCTTTTAACAGATCTGAGGCGTCATCCTCGTCGATCGGAAGGTCGGCGTTGCGCATAATGCGGTACGGATAAGCACAGATCACGTCATAATTCTTAAAAAGCTTGCCGATATTCTTTTCTATGATCTGCTCCAGCAGGATATACGCCCGTTCCTCTTTTGAACCCGTCGGGATGGCTACGAGCCGCTCTAAGACCGACGGCACCTGTACCGTCGCGAATTCCGGCTTTCCCTCGGACTTTTTGCCCTTTGCCAGACGCAGTCCTCCCTTTTTCTTCGCCGTGATCATTGCCGCTATATTCAGCGTTTTATTCACGATCAGCGGAAACGGACGCGACGCATCCACCGCCATCGGCGTTAAGACCGGATAGACCGTCTCCTCGAAGTACCGGTCAATATACTCCGTCTGCTCGTCGTTTAAGTCCTCATAGGATAAAAACAGCCGGATCCCCTCTTTATCCAGTGCCGGGATCAGAGAACGGTTAAATGACGAATATGCCCGTTCGCAAAAATCGTGCGTCACCGCGCCGATCGCATTCAGCTGCTCCTTCGGGGATAAGCCCGCAAGATCCTTTTTCGTATAGCCGGCGTTGTCCATATCCTTTAACGATGCGACGCGCACCATAAAGAATTCGTCCAAATTCGATGCCGTGATTGAAAGAAATTTCAACCTCTCTAAGACCGGCAGCTTCTTATCCCGCGCCTCCTCTAAGATTCGATCGTTGAATTTCAGCCAGGAAAGCTCCCGGTTGTCAAAATATTTCGGATCGTCAAACCCCATTTTTGCATCCCTCCTAAAATATTTATTGCTGCGATACGCGCGTTTCCCTGATGATCGGCTTGATATCAAACGCATCGACGAACGCCTTTGTCTTATCCTCGAACAGTCCCCTCTCAAGGGTCAGCGAATCCTGCGCATCCACACAGATCACAAGCTCATTTTTCGCGTTTATGCTCATTTTCACGTTCTTTGCCTTCTGTTTATGGCTCTTATCAAGGGCATTCGCTACCCGAAGCATCGCCGTAAGCTTTATGATCTTAAAATACTCCTCCGGCGTAAAGTTGTCCTTTTCGTCTTCGTACGGTAAAAACGGCTTTCTGTGGTAGAACACGACCTTTGCAACCAACAGGCGCTCTTTTTCGGAGAGTCCTAAGATCTCAGCCGTTCGGATGATCGTATAAGTACACTGCGCCGCCTCCGCGATACTGATGTATTTGCCGCAATCGTGCAGGATCGCGCATACACGAAGCAAAAGCCGGTCGCGGTCATTTAAGCCGTGGCGTTTTTTCATCGCGTCGAACAGCTGCATCGAATGCTTTTCCAAAATCTGTAAATGCGGCCTGTAGCTCGCGTAGCGTTCCGCGATGGCCCAGCACTGCGTTAAGATGTCCTTATCCATATCCCGAAGCGGCTTTAAAAGCTTATTCTTATACGCATAATGATAAGCAATGCCCTCGTGCACCGATATAAAAGGCGCATACACTTCTTCCACCGGGATCCGTTCCATCAGGGACTGATACAACAGCAGCATCGAAAGCCGCAGATTGTCAAACTGCGTATTGTCCTCCTCGGACACATTGTAATAATAGGACTTTACCGATTGCTTGATAAACTTCAAAAATTCTTTGCCGTTGTAACGGTCGTTCTTTTTTGCAGCCTTGTTGCGCGGCGCGTCCATCAGCTGGTTGTGTACGATCACAAGCTTCCGCGGCGGAATCTGATTCAAATACATATTGTAGAACAGGCCGATCTCCTTATGGAGCATCTCTAACATCTGCTCCCTGAAGTCGGACTTGCTGTCCAAAAGCTTCAGATTATTCGCCACCTTCATTGATCCGTAGCTGATATGCTGCGAATTGATCAGTTTTCCGTCGGAAAAGAGGGATAGTTGAATGATCGACCCACCAATATCCACCATCACCGTCCGCTCACGTATCGTATCCTCAAAATCCGGAAGCGACGCAAGCGCCTCATAGATCAGATACCGCTGCTTCGCGTTGTTCATGATCTCCATATCGATACCGGTCTGGATCTTCACCTGATCGACGACAAACAGGCAATTTTCGGCCTCCGTAAGCGAGCTTCCGGCACAGACACGGATCTCGTCCGCCCGATACATCATCGCCGTGTCGTTAAAATCCTTTATCGTCTTAATGATACGGTGCAAAATGTCCGCCGTCACCCTGCCGTTCTTTTGAATATCCGCCAGCAGATCCACATGCGCACGCACATGGTCGATCTGCTTTAACCGCTTATTTTTCACAACCTCGAACACCTTCAGCGTGATGGCATAGGTGCCGACGTAGATCGATGCAAATACTTTCATCTCCCATCCTCTCCTTTTTATGCAAACGTGATCGCGTCGAACAGCGACAGCTGGTTCGACTCCGGCAGGTTCTTTATGATCCCGAGGCGCTCCATCGCATCGATGATCGTCCCCGATACCTTCCCGCGTGATTTCAAGTCATCCTTCGATAAAAACTTACTCCGGTGCGCTTCGATCGACAAGATCTCCGCTCCGTCCGATAACCCGTCCAAAGCATCAAGCGGCGGCAAAAGCTTTCCGTCCACGACCTTAAAGCGGAACGGATCGGATGCATACAGATCCATCGGTAAAAATTCAAAGCCCCGCGCGTACATTTCCTGAACGCTCCGCATATACATATACATTTTCGATTCGTTGTCCGATAAGGTCTTTTTCTCCTGCTTTAAGCGCTTTTCTTTTTCTTTTAATTCCGTAAGGTTGCGAAGCAGCGTATCCTTCCCGAGACACATCTTTTCGTAGGAAAAATTCTTCGCGCGGATACTGAAATACGCCGCGTAATACTCAAGCGGATGGTTGATCTTGCAGTATGCCACACGCCAGGCCATCATAACATACGCCGCCGCATGGGCCTTCGGGAACATATATTTGATCTTTTCACAGGAGCCGATGTACCAATCCGGCACATCGTGGGCTTCCATATCCGCCCGCCAGTCCGCCCATTTATCGCACTTGCCCTTGGCGACCATACCCTTCCGGACGGCTTCCATGATCTTAAAGCTTTCCTCTGAGTCCAGGCCCTTGCCGATCAGATAGGTCATAATGTCATCCCTGGTACAGATGGCCGTCGAGATCGTCGCCTTGCCCTCTAAGATCAGATCCTTCGCATTCCCGAGCCACACGTCCGTGCCGTGGGCCAGTCCGGCGATCCGCACTAAGTCGGTAAACTCCTTAGGCTTCGCGTCGATCAGCATCCCCATCGCGAAATCCGTACCGAACTCGGGGATGCCGAGCGTCCCTAACGGACAGTTTTCCCAAAGATCGTCGGGTGTGACGCCGAGCGCATCCGTATTCATAAAAAGCGACATCACGCCTTTATCATCCAGCGGAATCTCGGTCGCATTCAACCCGGGGATCAGATCTTCGAGCATCCTTATCACCGTCGGGTCAAGATGCCCTAAGATATCCAGCTTTAACAGGTTCTGCTCGATCTTGTGATAATCAAAGTGGGTGGTTATGATGTCGATCTCCTTGTTCGCCGGGTGCTGGATCGGCGTAAACGAATAGATGTCCTCGCCGATCGGCAGAACGACGATCCCGCCCGGGTGCTGCCCCGTTGTCGATCGTACGCCCACACAGCCCTGTACAATGCGGTCTATCTCACAGCCCCGCTTATGTATACCCTGATCCTCGAAAAAGTGCTTCACGTAGCCGTAAGCCGTCTTATCGGCGACCGTACCGATCGTTCCGGCACGGAAGGTCTGTCCTTCGCCGAAGATGACCTCGGTATAGCGGTGCGCCTTATTCTGGTATTCGTCGGAAAAATTCAGGTCGATATCCGGCTCCTTGTCGCCCTTAAAGCCTAAGAAGGTCTCAAACGGGATATCGAACCCGTCCTTATTTAACTTATGGCCGCAGACCGGACAGTCCTTATCCGGCATATCGCAGCCCGCCCGCCCGTCAAATGCCCGTACCTCCTCGGAGTCAAAGTCCACGTAGTGGCACGAGGGGCAGACATAATGCGCGTGCAAAGGATTTACCTCCGTGATCCCCGCCATCGTCGCAACAAAGGAGGAACCGACCGATCCCCGCGAGCCGACCAGATAGCCGTCTTCGACGGATTTCCACACAAGCTTTTGCGCGATGATATACATAACCGCATAGCCGTTGGAAATGATGGAATTCAGCTCCCGCTCTAAACGCTCGGTTACGATCCCGGGAAGATCTTCGCCGTAAAGCTCCTTTGCCCTTGTATAACAGATCCTGCGCAGCATCACGTCCGAATCGGCGATGACCGGCGGCGCCTTGTCGGGGCGCACCGGCGCGATGGGCTCGCACATATCGCAGATCATATTCGTATTCGCGATAACGACCTCTCTTGCCTTGTCCTCGCCGAGATAGGCAAATTCCGCAAGCATCTCCTCCGTCGTTCGAAAATACAGCGGGGGCTGCTCTTCATTTTTCCCGCCCTTTGCGCCTGCCATGATGATCTGGCGGTAGATCGCATCCTCCGGGTTCATAAAATGCACGTCGCAGGTCGCGCAGACCGGCTTTTTAAACTCTTCGCCGAGGGATACGATCCTTCGGTTGATATTTTGCAGATCCTCCACCGTCTCCACGCCGAATTTATTGTCACTGCCGGAAAGCAGGTACGCATCGTTGCCGGTCGGCTGGATCTCCAGATAATCATAGAACTCCACGATCCGGGCGATCTCCTCGTCCGTTTTCCCGAGCAGGATCGCGTCATACAGTTCTCCCGCCGAGCAGGCCGAGCCGATGATCAGTCCCTCCC
>JAFSYD010000073.1 GCA_017443685.1 Lachnospiraceae bacterium
GATATCAGTTATATATACAACAAAGGGACGACCTATGAGGTGCGTGCGCTCGACCATGTGGATCTT
Organism: Lachnospiraceae bacterium; assembly: GCA_017443685.1. Taxonomy (GTDB): domain Bacteria; phylum Bacillota; class Clostridia; order Lachnospirales; family Lachnospiraceae; genus RGIG4930. Next base: position 67 of record JAFSYD010000073.1, read on the forward strand.
ACGATCAATGACGGGGAGTTTATCGGGGTGATCGGTCATACCGGCTCCGGCAAATCCACGCTGATCCAGCACCTGAACGGGCTTCTTCGGGCGACGGAGGGTGCGATCTATTATAACGGTGAGAATATCTATGACCGTGATTACGACAGGAACATTTTGCGCATGCGTGTCGGGATGGTATTCCAGTATCCGGAGCACCAGCTTTTTGAAACGTCCGTCCTGGAGGATGTGAAATTCGGCCCGAAGAATCAGGGGATGGACGACGCGGCTGCCGAGGTGCGTGCGACGGAGGCGCTGTTGTCGGTCGGTTTTCCGGCGGAGTACTTTGACCAGTCGCCGTTCGAGCTGTCCGGCGGACAGAAGCGGCGCGTGGCGATCGCGGGAGTGCTCGCGATGAACCCGGAGGTGCTGATCTTAGACGAGCCGACCGCCGGCCTTGATCCGAAGGGCAGGGATGAGATCCTCAATCTGATCGCGGCAACGCATGACCGTCTTAAGAATACGGTAATCCTTGTATCCCACAGCATGGAAGACGTGGCAAAGTATGTGGACCGGATCATTACGATCGACAGCGGCAGGATCTTCATGGACGGAACGCCGCGCGACGTGTTCGCCTATGCGAAGGAGCTGGAGGGCATCGGTCTGGCGGCGCCGGCAGTAACGTATTTTATGCATTCGCTGCATGAGAGGGGACTGGATGTGGATGTCTGCGCAACCACCGTGGAGGAAGCGCGGGATGAGATCTTGCGGGTGTTTGCAGAGGGGAAGGCACCGGATGAGGATTTACGCACGCTTGCCGGGGGAGAGGCGAATACCGGGAATCCGCGGGCATTTTCCGGGCAGAGAGAGTAAGGGACGATGTTTCGAGATATCACATTAGGGCAATACTATCCGACCGAATCCGTCATTCATTCGCTCGATCCGCGGGTGAAATTATTTTCCGCGTTCATTTTTATCATCAGCCTGTTTTTGTTCGACGATGTACCGGGATTTATTTTTATCTCGGTCTGCATGGCGGGCTTCATCGCGCTGTCGCGGGTGCCCGTTTCCTTTATGCTGAGGGGCCTGCGGGCCATCGTGATGCTGCTTATGATCGCGGCGCTTTTTAATATGTTTCTTACGCCGGGGCGGAAGCTGTTTTCCGTCTGGGTTTTTACGGTTACGGATGTCGGGCTGAAGAATGCCGTTTTGATGAGCATACGGATGATCTATCTGATCGTCGGTACGTCGGTCATGACCTTAACGACGACGCCGAATGCCTTAACGAACGGGCTGGAGAAATCCATGAATCCGTTTTCCAAAATCGGTGTGCCGGTGCATGAGATCGCGATGATGATGTCGATCGCGCTTCGGTTTATCCCGATCCTCATCGAGGAAACGGATAAGATCATGAAGGCGCAGATGGCGCGCGGCGCGGATTTTGAAACGGGCGGACTGATCAAACGGGCGAAGGCGATGGTGCCGCTTTTGGTGCCGCTGTTCGTTTCGGCGTTCCGCCGGGCGGGCGACCTTGCGCTTGCGATGGAGGCGCGGTGCTATAACGGAGGGGAAGGGCGGACGAAGATGAAGCCGCTTACGTATGCGCGCAGGGACAGGATCGCCTATGCGGCGGTGCTTTTGTATCTGGCTGTGCTGATCGTATGGCGGGTTGTCAGGAGAGGGCTTGCAGGTCCGGGATTCCCGGTATTCGTGCATTTATAAATTGCAGTAAAATGGAAGTATTGTTGTTTTGCCAAAGGGGGAAGGCTTAAAATGAAGATCAAGTTGACGATCGCATACGATGGAACGAATTACTGCGGCTGGCAGGTGCAGCCGAACGGGACGAGCATCCAGGAGCTCATTGACTTGGAGCTGTCAAAGCTGTTCAAGGGGAAGATCAAGACGGTCGGTGCGTCGCGGACGGACGCGGGCGTGCACGCGAAAGGGAATGTTGCGACCTTCGAAGTGATGACGATGATGCCGCCCGAGAAGATCGCGTACGCGCTTAACGCGGGGCTGCCGGCAGACATTGTCGTGCAGGCCTCCGAGGAAGTGCCGGAGCGATTCCACCCGAGGTTCTCGGAAAGCATCAAGACGTATGAATATCATATCCTAAACCGCACGTTTCCCGATCCGATGCGGCGGCATTATACGTGCTTTTATTATCATCCGCTCGATGTGGAAGCGATGAACGAGGCGGCGGGATATCTTGTCGGCGAGCATGATTTTACATCTTTTTCATCCATACACGCGCAGACCAATTCCTATGTGCGCGAGGTGCTGTCCTGTGCGGTGGAAAAGGCGGACGATGAGGTGGTCTTACGGATATCCGGGCGGGGCTTTTTGTATAATATGGTACGGATCATCGCCGGGACGCTGATCGAGGTCGGCGGCGGGATGCGAAAGGCAGATGACATTATACGCATTTTGGAAGCGAGGGATCGCGGCGAAGCCGGGCCGACCGCGCCGCCCGAAGGACTGGTGCTTATGGGGATTGAGTATCTTCCGGATTATGTATGAAGGTGCAGCTGCTCCGGCATCTGAACAGTTGCAGGAGTTTTTGAAATCTTCTTGCATATACGGGCGATTTTTTATAAAATTTAAATGTATGCGCATATGCGCGAAAGGGTGATCATATAAACGCAGCTTAAAGGAGGAAAGCTATGAGAGCAGGCGGAGTGCTGCTGCCGATCTTTTCCCTTCCGGGGAAATACGGGATCGGATGTTTGTCGGACGAGGCATATCATTTTGTAAAGTATCTGAAAAAGGCGAAGCAGAAGTACTGGCAGATCTTGCCGGTCGGGCCGACGAGCTACGGTGATTCGCCGTATCAGTCATTTTCCACATTTGCCGGGAATCCGTATTTTATCAGCCTGGAGAGTCTGATCAGGGACGGCCTTTTGACCGAGGAGGAATGCGATAAGGTCGATATGGGGGACGACGAGGAGTCGATCGATTACGGCAAGATGTACGAAGGGCGTTATAAGCTTTTGCGCAAGGCGTATCGACGTGCCAAGGCCGGCAGTGATAAGGAGTTCAAGAAGTTTACGAAAAAGAATGAGGCGTGGCTGCATGATTACGCCATGTTTATGGCCATTAAGGACAGCTATGAAGGGAAGAGCTTCTTAGAGTGGGAAGAGCCGCTTCGGACAAGGGATAAGGAAGCGCTGGATAAGTTCTATAAAAAGAATAAGAGCAAAGTGACGTTCTATGAGTGGCTGCAGTATGAATTCTTTACGCAGTGGATGAAGTTCAAGAAGTTTGCGAACAAGAACGGCGTGAAGATCATCGGCGACATTCCGATCTATGTGGCGTGCGACAGTGCGGATACATGGGCGAATCCGGAATTGTTCCAGATGGATGAGAATTACAAGCCGACGCGCGTGGCAGGCTGCCCGCCGGATGCTTTCGCGGCGAAGGGACAGCTGTGGGGCAATCCGCTCTACCGCTGGGATTATCATAAGAAGACAGGATACAAGTGGTGGATCTCGCGGGTGCAGGCGTGCCTTACCATGTACGATGTGATTCGTATCGACCATTTCCGCGGCTTCGATCAGTACTATTCGATCGCCGGCGACGCCGAGGATGCGGTGGACGGTTACTGGGAGGATGGCCCGAACGTTGACCTTTTCAAAGCGATCAAAAAGGAGCTCGGGCAGATCGATATCATCGCGGAGGACCTCGGCTATATGACCGATACGGTGCGCAAGATGGTTCGCGAGACCGGCTTCCCGAATATGAAGGTCCTGGAGTTTGCGTTCGATGCGCGTGACGCGAAGGATGGCGGCGATGATAAGCCGAACGATTACCTGCCGTTTACCTATGATCACAACTGCGTGGTATACACGGGGACGCATGACAATGAGACCCTAAAGGGCTGGCTTTCGAGCATCACGGAAGAAGAGGTTGCGATGGCGAGAGATTACGTCGGTCTGGATAAGAAAGCGTCGCAGGACGACATTGTAAAAGGGATGATCCGTGCCGCATATGCGTCGCCGGCGGACTATTGCATTATTCCGATGCAGGATTATCTTTGTCTGGACAACAGCGCGCGGATCAACACGCCGTCTACGACGGGCGAGAACTGGAAGTGGCGGATGAAGAAGGAGTACCTGACGAAGGGCCTGCGCAAAGAAATGAAAAAGCTCGTAACGACATATTGGAGATAGGCGCAAAGCGTGAACTTTTGTGCGGCCGGGCTGCTTTTTCGAAACAACCTGCCGCGAACGAATGATAAGGAAAGGATATATTATGGAGCAAAGAATAGAAACGATAATGAAAAAGCACTTCGGACGCGGGATCGACCAGTGCACGAACGAAGAGATTTTCCAGGGCCTTTTGCTCATGACTAAGGAGGAGTTGGAGGGGCGTCCCGCCATCGAAGGAAAGAAGAAGGTGTATTATATTTCGGCGGAATTTCTGATCGGGAAGCTGCTGTCGAACAATCTGATCAACCTCGGGTTGTATGAGGATGTGAAGGAGGCGTTAAAAAAGCACGGCAAGGAGCTTTCCGAGATCGAAGAATGCGAGCTGGAGCCGTCTCTGGGCAATGGCGGCCTGGGACGTCTGGCGGCGTGCTTCCTTGACTCGATCGCGTCGCTGGAGCTTCCGGGCGATGGCGTCGGACTGAACTATCACTTCGGGCTGTTCGAGCAGAGGTTCGAGAACTATAAGCAAAAAGAGGTGAAGAATTTCTGGCTGTCCGAGAACAACTGGTTAGAGCTGAGGGATGTATCCTTTGACGTGCCGTTCCGGTTCTTTACCGCGCATTCGAAGATGTACGATATCGACATTCCCGGCTATGATGTAAAGGGAACGAACCGGCTGCATCTGTTCGACCTTGATACGGTGGACGACAACCTTGTGGGCAATGACGACATCAATTTTGACAAGTATGATGTGGCAAAGAATCTGACCCTTTTCCTTTATCCGGATGACAGTGACCGGCAGGGCCAGCTGCTTCGTGTATACCAGCAGTACTTTATGGTGTCAAATGGTGCGCAGCTCATCTTAAAGGAATGCAAAGAGAAGGGATATGACCTGCATAAGCTTGCAGACCACGTGGCGATCCAGATCAATGATACGCATCCGTCGATGGTGATCCCGGAGCTGATCCGTCTGCTGCAGATCGAGGGCTTTACCATGGATGAGGCGATCGAGGTGGTTACGGCAGCCTGCGCGTACACCAACCATACGATCCTTGTGGAAGCGCTCGAGAAGTGGCCGGTCGATTATCTGGAAGAGGTTGTTCCGCATCTGCTTCCGATCATCCGTGAGCTGGATAACCGTCTCCGCAAAAAGTATGACGACAAGAGCGTTTATATCATTGACGACGGCAATCGCGTGCATATGGCGCATA
>JAFSYD010000074.1 GCA_017443685.1 Lachnospiraceae bacterium
AAAGCGGATAAATCCCACAAAATCTGCATTGTTACGGATGATCGTGTTGCCGGATTATACTTGGATGAAGTCCGCAATGAGCTCGCTAACTATTACAATGATGTTTTAATTTTCACTTTTCCGAATGGAGAAGCGAACAAAACCCTTTCGACGGTTTCCGATCTCTATGAACACCTGATCACGCATCATTTTGAGCGCCGGGATCTTCTTGTCGCATTGGGCGGCGGTGTGGTCGGAGATCTGACCGGATTCGCGGCGGCTACTTTTTTACGGGGAATTGATTTCATTCAAATTCCTACAACCCTGCTTTCGCAGGTAGACAGCAGCATCGGCGGCAAGACGGGAGTCGATTTTTCTTCCTATAAGAATATGGTCGGTGCTTTCTATATGCCGAAGCTGGTTTATATCAAGACGGCGGTGTTAAAAAGCCTGCCGCCCGATCAGATCGCATCCGGTATGGGGGAAGTGATCAAATACGGGTTGATCCAGCGGGCGGATTTCTTCCATTTTTTAAAAGAGGCAAAGGACGCGATCGCACGCCTTGATGACGAAGCTGTCGCTCAAGTCATTGAGACCAGCTGCCGGTGCAAGAAAGAGGTTGTGGAGATCGATCCGAAGGAACAGGGGATCCGTGCGCATTTGAATTTTGGGCATACGATCGGACACGCGATCGAAAAGCTGTCGGATTTTTCCCTGTCACATGGAGAATGTGTGGGATTGGGTATGATCGCTGCTTCGTATCTTTCGATGCGCCGGGGGAACCTTTCGATGGATGAGTACCGGAGCGTGATCGAAATGCTGCATATGTATCATATGCCGACGGTCGTTGCGCTTGCGGGAGTAAAAGCGGACGATGTGCTCGCCGCAACGAAATCAGACAAAAAGATGTCCGGCGACCGGATCCGGTTTATCCTGTTAAAGGAGATCGGTTATGCGTACATCGCAGAGGATGTGACGGATGAGCAGCTGCGCGAAGCGATCGCGGTGGTGGTAACGGATGAATAAGCGGTTATGGTATTGCGGGATGGGGGTTTTAACAGTGCTTCTTGTCGCTTTAGATCAGTGGACGAAGATGCTTGCCGTCCGCGTTCTTTATGATGCGCCGGATGTGGTGCTGATCCCGCAGGTACTTCAATTTCATTATCTGCAGAACACCGGTGCGGCGTTCTCTTTGTTGAAAGGTCAGTCAATTGTTTTCTTCGTTTTGACTCCCGTTTTATGCGCGGGTATTTTATATGTATTTTTTCGCACGCCGGTGGTAAAGCGGTTTTATCCGGTACACATTTGCTGTGCGTTTCTGCTCGCCGGTGCGATCGGCAATTACATCGACCGTGTGAGTATTGGATCAGTGACGGACTTTATTTATTTTTCACTGATCGATTTTCCGGTATTCAATGTCGCGGACATTTATGTAACGTGTGCGATGATCGTTCTGGTTGTGCTGATGCTGTTCGTATACAAAGAGGATGATTTTGAGCAGGTGTTCCCAAAAGGCCGTGACAGGATATGAGCGGATGGTTGCACTTATGGATACGCAGATCATTTCCTTTTATATAGAAGAAACGGATGCGGGGGAGAGGATCGACCGTTATCTTGCGCGCGTAACGGATGCGTCGCGAAGTCACATCCAAAATGCCATCGCGCAGGAAAGCATTCTGGTGAATGATCATCCGGTAAAGCCGAATTATACGCTAAAGTGCGGCGATATCATTACGGTCATCCAAAGTGAGCCGCAGCCGGTTGACATTTTACCCGAGGATATTCCGCTCGATATTCTCTATGAAGACAATGACCTTTTGATCGTAAACAAGCCAAAAGGGATGGTGGTGCATCCGGCGCCCGGACACGCGAGCGGAACATTGGTCAATGCGGTGATGTATCATTGCGGACAGAATCTGTCGGGTATCAACGGACAGCTTCGTCCCGGGATCGTACACCGTATTGATAAGGATACGACGGGGGCTTTGGTCGTCTGCAAGAACGATGCGGCACATACGATTTTAGCTGATCTGTTGAAGGATCATTCCATTACAAGGCGGTATGTCGGGATCGTGATCGGTCATCTTCCGGAGGAAGGCAGTGTGGACGCGCCGATCGGCCGTGACCCGAAGGATCGCAAAAAAATGTGTGTGACCGAAAAGAACAGCCGTCGCGCCGTAACGCATTTTAAGGTATTGCAGTCCTTTAAAGATTACACCTATGCCGAGTTTACCCTGGAAACAGGGCGGACGCACCAAATTCGTGTACATATGAAGCATAACGGACATCCGATCTTAGGGGATACGGTGTACGGCCCGGCCAAATGTCCGTTTCGTCTGGAAGGCCAGACGCTGCATGCGAGGGATATCGGTTTTGTACATCCGTCCACCGGGGAATATATCGAGGTGAGCGCGCCGCTTCCCGCCTATTTTACCCATCTTTTAGAGATTTTATCATCGGGTTGTTGACAAAAACCACTACATATTGTTATATTAGAAGAGATATTTTCGGATATATTGTACGAATGATGAAGCAGGAGTGAATGCAAATGAAACGGTTCCAAACGATTTTTGCCATACTACTTAGTGTATTGTTCATCGGTGCATTTTTTGAGATGCCTGTCTACGCGGACGGGACGACGATGATCTACCTTTCGGAAAAGGATCTCGGCGTCGGGGACACGCTGACAATGACAGTGAACGGTTCGGAGAAATCCACAATCACCGTGCGTTATAACGCGTCGGTTCTGAATTTTACCAACTGTGACGCATCGGGGTATACAACGAACGGGAACGCGATCACCTTTACCGGGAAGTCGGCTAAGATCACCTTTAAAGCGACTTCCGAGGGTACGTCGAATCTGATCGTTGCTTCCGATACGTTGACGGGTGCTTCTACTGCGGTTAACGTTGCCGGCTCCGGCGGCGGGAATACGTCATCGAATGATAATGATGCTTCCGCTGAGAATAATGCCGCACCTGCGGAGGATGCGTCCGAGCCCGAAGAAAGTAGTTCAGAGGAGCAGCCGGCGGAGGAGGATGCGTCTGCCGCAAGCGGAGATTTTACGCATGAAGGCATTGCTTATGTCGTGTCCGAGCGTTACAATGAGAGTGAGATGCCGGCGGGTTTTTCTTCGACGACGATGGAGATACACGGCAATACGTACAATGAGCCGGTTAACGATGTATTGACGCTTCTGTATCTGAAGCCGGAAGCCAATACGAACGGGTCGGGTACGTTTTTCGTTTATGATGCGGCGAATGATTCCGTATCTCCGATGCAGCTTGTCGGTGACCGTGAGCATTACGTCATTATCATGCAGCCGGAGTCTTTTTTCATCGAAGGCTTAACGGATGCACAGGTGCCCGTCGGGGAAGAGTCTTATCATGCCTATCAGCTTGGTGATGTGCAGAATGATTTTTACTTTATCTACGGCACGAACGAAAGCCAGGCGACCGGCTGGTATCAGTATGACGCGGCACAGGGTACGCTGCAGCGTGTGAATGAAGCTTTATTTACGCAGGTCGCCTCCGGTGCCGGAAGTACCGGAGGCGATTCGGATACGGGCGGCGACGAAGGCGATGACGGCAATGGCTCGCAGGATAAAGAGCCGCTTGTCGATAAGCTGATCGAAAAGTTCGGTGATGTGCGCCTGATCCTTGCGGTTATGATCTTTGCCCTTGCCGTACTGATCATTATCATCATTTATCTTCTTATTTTCCGTAAGGAGGAGGATGATGTATTTGAAGAGGCCATTTCGGATGATAACGACATCAATCTGATCGGTTCCGATTCCGACGGTCTTTTGGATGACAATGAGGTCGGCATTGAAGAGGATAAGGCTTCCGATATCCCGGAGGTCCACGAGGAGAATTCCGTTCGTATGTCGTCGGCTGATGAAAAGCCGGATGATGATGAGGACGAGGACGAAGAAGAGCAGGCGAAAAAGAAGCCCGCGAAAAAGCGCAAGCTGTTCTTTACAAAGAAACGCGAGGATGATATCTGGTCGGAGCCGGAGGATGAAGGCTCGTCCCTTTTCGATGATGATGACGAATATGAGAAATTTTTCCAGCGTGTCCGCAATAACGCAAAAGAAACAAAGCCGGATGACGGTACGCTGGACGTGATCGACCTTAACGAACTGTAAAAGGAACTGTTATGAACCATACCTTACAACTCAAAAAAGCGTTGGATTACGCAAAGCGGATCAGCAAGCGCTTAGAACATAACTACATTGGAACCGAGCATTTACTGCTCGGCTTCATGCATGCTTACGAAAGCCTTGCGGCGCGGATCTTGGATGATGAGGGCGTAGACGAGGATCACGTGATGCAGCTGATCCGTGACCTGATCGCGCCCGGGAATTCGATCGCCGTAATGGAGCGGGACGGGTTTACGCCTAAGCGTATGCAGGTGCTTTCCCGTGCCGGTGAGGAAGCGGCCGCCGCAGGTGCGGATAAGATCGGTACGGAACACGCGCTTATGGCGATGCTTCGGATCTCGGACTGTGCCGGTGCACGCCTGTTATCTTCGATGGATGTCAACTTACAGAAGATGTTCAATCAGATCGTAGCTTCCATGGGGGCGGATGGGGAAGTATACCGCGAAGAGATGGCCAGACGCAGCCGCCGCGGGTATGGCTTCGGTGACAGCAGCGGTTCTTTGGAGCAATATACGAAGGATATGACAGCGCTTGCCGCGGAAGGACGGCTTGAC
>JAFSYD010000075.1 GCA_017443685.1 Lachnospiraceae bacterium
GTGCTTCGCTTCTTCGCTCCGCTACGGTCGGCTCAAAGCAGACGTCCACTGGACGTCTTGAGCCCCACAATCCTACCCGCATTCGCAATCTCGTGTGGCATGTCTACACTTCGTTCCGGTCGGTGCTGAACACACGTCCCCCGGACGTGTAGCACCCCCACTTCTTGCTCATGTGGGAGCGGGTCATTAATCCTTGTCCCCACCGTCAAGCAAGCTTGCCGTGGGAACAGGCTTTTGACCCTTGAATCATATTGTTTAAACGGGGGATATTACGCTTTGGGGGGATGTAAGCAAGAGAAAGACAGAGCAAGAGGTAAAGCAATGAGTAATACCGAAAAGACCGTTGTCTTTTTAATGAATAAGTACAGCATTGTCGTAAAGGGCATGGAAAAGCGTATGGCGTCGGAGGGCTATGCGACGGTAGCCATGACGGACAAGTTCGAGCGGATCAAGGATTATGCCGATGCGCCCTGCGTGTTCATTATGTATAAGCCGGAGGAGATCTTAAACACTCCCAACGGCTCGCAGAACATCGTGCTGATCCAGGACACCATCCGGGACAACGACTGCGATATGATCATTGTCGGAGACGTGCTCGAAGAAAAGGACATCAAAAAGAAATACCCGCAGCTGGATAAGTACCGGTGGATGCTGCGTCCCATCGATATCGACAAGTTTTCCCGCGACATCAAGCACGTTTTTATTAAGCAGGCGGAACGAAGAGAAAAGGAAGCCGCCAAAAAGGCCACACAGGCCGCGATCCCGCCGGACGAAGCGGAAAAGAAGCGGCAGGCCGAGGAGGCCGCAAGGCAAAGGGAAGAACAGCTTGCCAGAGAGCGGGAAGAAGAGCTTGCGCGGCAGAGGAAGGAAGCCGAAGCGGCAAAGCAAAGAGAGGCGGAGCTGGTACGGCAAAGAGACGCCGCGCTGGCAGGACAGCGGCAGGCCGAAGAGGCGCTGCAAAAGCAGGCGGAGGAGGCGCTGGCCGAGGTATCTCCGCTGTCGGGGAAGGAGCTTGACGCCTTATTGTATGCTGGCGGACAGGCGGGCGCTCCCGCGAAGAAGAAGCACATCCTGATCGTGGATGACGATCCTTCCTATGCCGGGATGATCCGGATCTGGCTGAAGGACATCTACCGGGTGGATGTGGTGACCGCGGGCATTCAGGCCATTACGTTCCTTACGAAGTTTAAGGTGGACCTGATTCTTCTGGATTACGAGATGCCGGTGGTAAACGGTCCGCAGGTATTGGAGATGCTGCGGCAGGAGGAGACCATGGCGAATATCCCGGTCATCTTCCTTACCGGCGTAAGCTCCCAGGCGGAAGTGAAAAGGGTTATGGAATTAAAGCCGGCCGGTTATCTTTTGAAATCCTCCAAAAAAGAAGATATCATCGCTTTTATCGACAGCAAGCTGCAGTGATCGAATTGGTTATATAAGGGCTACGGAAGAATATTGAAATGAAGGACCACGGAAGATTTAAGGCAAAAGAGTTTGAGGGCCTGCGGAAGAACCTTAGTGAGGTGGTGGCCTTTTTGACGGACACCATATCCGAATGGGGCTGGGACAGCAGGATGTTCGCCGAGATGCCGATCGCGGTGGAGGAGATATTTGTCAATATCGCTTCCTACGCATATGACAGGTATGCCGCGTACCGGCCGGTATGGGTGGAGTGCGGCGAGGAGGACGGCGAGCTTGTTCTGGTGTTCAAGGACAGCGGCAAAAAATATGATCCGCTGTCCCACCAAGATCCGGAGATCGACGATCCGAAGAAGGCAACGGTCGGCGGCTACGGCATATATATGGTCAAGCAGATCGCGGACGGGGTGTTCTACGAATACGATGAGGAGAAGGGATTGAATATCCTGAAATTGATCAAAAAGCGATGACGAAGGATGCCTTTGGGGGATGCGCAAGATGAATGTGATATTTGCGGACAACCTGCGGCGGCTGCGAGAGGAAAGAGGGCTTTCGCAAAAGCAGCTGGGGAATCAGATGTTTGTCAATCATTCCACTGTGGCCCGGTGGGAGAACGGCTCCCGTTTGCCGGACGCCGCGATGGTGCTTCGGCTTGCCAAGTGCCTCGGGGTGGACGCCAATATGCTGTTTCAGCTTGCGGCCCAGAGCGAAGAGAGCCCCAATGTCATCATGGTGGATGACAGTAAGGTCATCCTTGCCGACAGTCTGGCTGTTCTGGAGGAGGTTATGCCCGATGCTGCGATCACGGGCTTTATCTGGCCCAAGGAAGCCATCGAATATGCCAGAACGAACCGGGTGGAGCTTGCCGTTTTGGATATCGAGATCGGAAACAGCAGCGGCCTTGAGCTCTGCCATACACTGCATGAGATCAATCCCACCACGAACGTGATCTTTCTTACGGCGTACGCCGATTATTCCCTTGACGCCTGGCAGACTGAGGCCGGCGGATTTCTGTTAAAGCCTTTGACCGCCGAGGCCGTAAGGGACCAGCTGAAACGGCTGCGCTATCCCCTTTCGATGGGAGGCGCGTAAAAAGTGAACGGCTGGATCGACGCTTTCTATTTCGTCTTATACGGTGCGCTTTTGCTGCTTTGCGTACTGGGGCTGTGGTTCGCCGCCATCGGTCCCGGCATCGACCGCTGGAGAAGGCGCTTTTTTCAGTGTTATTTTATCATCCTTATCGTGTGCTGTTTTTTCGGCTTCCTCGAGGGGGCTTTCGAGCATGATCCGGCCGCGGGCGATGCATTATACGTCGTGCTGCTGTGGGAATCCTTTTTCCTTTCGCTGCCGCTTCTTATGGTGACGGTATATCTGCTGTACTGCTGCGGGGAAAATGTGCGCCAAAGCAGGCTTCTCGGGGCCGTGCTCGCTCTGTGGGGCGTCTATCTGGCGCTGCTGGTAAGCGCCGTGTTCGTCCGGACATATGTGCGCGTGACGCCGGAGGGGCTGTATGCCCGAGGGACCCTTTATCCGGTATTGATCCTGCCGCTGGCTTTTATGATGTTTCTGAATCTTTTCGGCGTGATCCTGCGCCGGAAACGGCTTTCCACGAAGGCTTTCTTAAGCTTTCTTGTCGCCGTCCTGCCGATAACGGTTGCCCTTTTCGTGCAGGTTTTTATCGACATCTTCCCCTTCATCGATATCTGCTTTGTTCTTTCGGCGCTGTCTATGTACGGGCTCGTTCTGTCCGATCAGATCGAACAGGATCTGGCCCGCCAGAGAGAGATCGCCAGACAGCAGATCGAGATCGCCAATCAGCGCGCCAGTATCATGGTCCTGCAGATGCGGCCGCATTTCATCTACAACACCTTAACGAGTATTTACAGTCTCTGCAATCAGGATCCCGCATTGGCACGGCAGGTCATCCTGGATTTTAACACCTATCTGCGCAAGAATTTCACCGCCATTGTCAGTGAAGGACCGATCCCGTTTTCTTCGGAACTGGAGCATGCGCGCGCCTACCTTGCCGTGGAGGAGGCGCAGTATAAGGACAGTCTGTTCGTCGAATACGATACGCCCTATACCTTCTTCCGTATGCCGCCGCTGACCTTGCAGCCCATCGTGGAGAACGCCATCAAGCACGGCAGGGATCCGTATGCCGGCCCGTTTCACATTGCGATCCGGACGAGAAAGACGGAAGACAAAAGCGAGCTTATCGTGGAAGACGACGGCCGCGGCTTTGAGCCGGCTGACGACGGCAAGGTGCATACCGCGTTAAAAAACATCCGCCAAAGGCTTGAGATCATGTGCGGCGGAAGTTTAACGATCGCGCCGGCACCGGGCGGCGGAACGATCGTTACGGTTGTGGTTCCGGACGCGAAGGTTTGACAATCTGGAACATACCGTTGCAAGAACGCATATATTACAGTAACATATAACACAGGCGCAAAAAGAGGGTTATTGGGCGCAAATATATATCAGGAGAGTTCGTGTGATGACAGTAAAGCTATACGTTTCTTATGCGGCGAATCTGATCGCCGTGGTACTGATGCTCGTTCAGATGGTCCGCTTGGAAAAGCTGTCCGATGACAGGTCGGAGATCAAGAAGTATTTCCGGCGCTTCTCCGGGCTGGTATTTGTCATGTGCATTTTCCATCTCGTCAAATCCATTATCGATATCAGGTTCAACGTTATGCCGACGAAGGATCTGAGCGTTATGACGGCGGCCGAGGTAGTGGAATGGTACTGGCCCGAGCTTGCGGCGGCGTTTGTCGACACTTTCTTCAGCACCGCGTTCTTATATATGTGGGTGTCCTTTATGAGCTGGTTCCTTTATGAGGATAAGGATTTCATCCGGCGCAGATTCTGGGTCGGCTTTGCGCCGCTTGTGATCTCCGCCGCCGTTTCCATTATCAGTATTCCGGGGGCGGTGATGTCGGAGTCGGGGTTCTGGTTCTTTATCTGTGCCGTCGGCGTGGCTTTTGTGGTGCGCGTTTTCTACTTTTTGATCTGTTTGTGGCTTTTGGACAATTACAAAAAGCAGAACGGGTATCTGCGGTTTTTCAATCCCTGGGCGTTTTTTATCCCGGTGGCCGCAAGCTGGCTGATCCAGGATTTCTTCGGCTGGGGCGTCGGGTGCCTCGGGACAGCCCTTGGGATCTTTTTGATCTTCCGTTGCATCGTAGGGGAAGAACGCTATATGGATGACGCGACGAGATTTTACAAAAGGGAAGTTGTCGGGTACTTAAAGAAGCTCGTGGGAAAGAAGAAGTACGCGCCCGAAAGCGCCATGAGCTTTACGCTGGAGGATGACGGCGATATGAAGGAGTTTTCCGGGATACTGAAGAAGCAGCTGCCGGCGGACTGTGAGCCGATCCTCTGCAATGACAAAAAGGTCGTGGTGCTGACGAATGTCAATAAAAAGGCCCCGCTTACCATGGTGATCATGGATGTAAAGGCGGAGGCCGAAGTACAGACGGCGTGTACCTTAAAGAAGAAGACCGAGACAACGGAAGAATTTATGGAGCGTGTTTTGTGATGGATATAAAAGAGATTTCAATCGATAACGTGGAAGATTTTCTTCCGCTTTTGGGAGAGGATCTGGCGGAGGATGTCAAGCGGGTGTATTACAACGGTCTCGGCGTTATGGACGGGGAAGGCCGGCCGGCGGGCGCGTTCGTATATGAGCTTTTGAATTCGGAAAGCGAGGAGGACACGAAGGGCAGGATCCGCCTGGTGAAGTCCGATAACCGGGAGATCTCGGAGAGCCTGGAAAGCTACTACCGCCAATCGTCCGTGCCGGAGGATGAGATCGTCGAAAGCTTTTTTGAGACGGATAAGGAGGAGGAAGCCGCATTCCTTGAGCAGGCCGGATTTTCCAGGGAAAAAAGAGAAAGCACCA
>JAFSYD010000076.1 GCA_017443685.1 Lachnospiraceae bacterium
CATCAAGTTTTTGGGAATGAAGTGCAAATATAAGGATGCGGACAGTATCGAACACCGGTCATGGATCCGCTTGAAAGCGCGGGTGAAAAACGAGTTTTCCCGCGAATACCGGGGTAAAGGTCCGGTGCTTTATGCGATCGAGCTGTCGCCGGCCGAAAAGCCCGAGGATGAGCTGGTATATTTTAATTGATTTTAAAACGCGGTCTGTGTTTACACAGTGCGATAAGTTTACAAAAAGGAAGGAGAAAGACCATGTACAAAATTGTGCGAAAGGAAGCCCTCGCGGAGAATATCTTTCTTATGGACGTAGAAGCGCCCTGGGTAGCGAGAGCCTGCCTGCCGGGGCAGTTTGTGATCGCGAAGATCGATGAGGAGGGGGAGCGGATCCCTTTGACGATCTGTGACTATGATCGCACAAAGAATACCGTGACGATCGTTGTGCAGACCATCGGCGCATCGACGATGCGGATGGATACGTTAAAGGAGGCCGAGGGTTTTGCCGATTTTGTCGGTCCTTTGGGACAGCCGTCCGATCTGTGTCTGGAAGAGAATTTAGAAGAAACGAAAAAGAAAAATATCGTATTCATTGCCGGCGGCTTAGGCACCGCGCCGGTATATCCGCAGGTAAAATGGCTGCATGAGCACGGCGTGGAAGCAACGGTGATCATGGGCTCGCGGACGAAGGATCTGCTGTTTTACATCGATGAGATGAAAGCGGTGGCAAAAGAGGTGTATGTGACGACCGACGACGGCACTTACGGCTTCCACGGAATGGGAACCGATCAGTTAAAAGCGCTTTATGCCGAGGGCAAAACGTATGACCACTGCGTGGCGATCGGGCCGATGATCATGATGAAGTTCGTCTGCCTCCTGACCAAAGAGCTTGGTATCCACACGATCGTTTCGATGAATCCGATCATGGTGGACGGTACGGGTATGTGCGGTGCATGCCGGCTGATCGTGGATGGCAAGGTGAAATTCGCCTGCGTGGACGGACCGGAGTTTGATGGGCATCTGGTGGACTTTGATCTGGCGATGGCGCGGATGGCACAGTATAAGACCGACGAAGGAAGAAAGAAGCTGGCATTTGAAGAAGGCGACACCCATCACGGCGGCTGCGGGAACTGTGCGTAATACGTTCCTTACAGCTTTGACTTTGCTAATTAAGAGCATTAACGGTGCATAGCACATCTTTTGGAGGATAAAGCAATGGATATGACAAAAAGAACACCGATCAGCGAACAGGATCCGAAGGTTCGCGCGACGAATTTTGATGAGGTCTGCCTTGGCTATACCGAAGAGGAAGCAGTTGCCGAAGCGCAGCGCTGCCTGAATTGTAAAAAGCCGCTCTGCGTCGGCGGATGTCCGGTATCGATCGATATTCCGGCTTTTATTGCCGAAGTTAAGGAACGCAATTTTGAAAAAGCATACCAGATCATCAGTGAATCATCAGCGCTCCCGGCGGTCTGCGGCCGTGTCTGCCCGCAGGAAACGCAGTGCGAGGGCAAGTGCGTCCGCGGCTTAAAAGGGGAAGCGGTTGCGATCGGCAAGCTGGAGCGCTTCGTTGCGGACTGGGCAAGGAAGAATGGGATCAAGCCGCATTCCGACACGCCGAAGAACGGACATAAGGTAGCCGTGATCGGTTCGGGACCCGCGGGACTTACCTGTGCCGGCGACCTGGCGCGGATGGGATACGATGTTACGATCTTTGAGGCGCTGCATAAGGCCGGCGGCGTACTGGTGTACGGGATCCCGGAATTCCGTCTGCCAAAGGATGATGTGGTCCTTCCCGAGGTAGAGAACGTAAAAGCGCTCGGCGTCAAGATCGAGACGAACGTCATCATCGGTAAGTCTGTCACGATCGACGAGCTTTTGGAAGAAGAAGGTTTTGAGGCGGTGTTTGTCGGCTCGGGCGCGGGGCTTCCGCGCTTTATGGGAATCCCCGGGGAGCAGGCGAACGGCGTGTTCTCCGCGAATGAGTACCTGACCCGCAACAATCTGATGAAGTCCTTTAAGGATTACGATACGCCTATCGTACGCGGCAAAAAGGTTGTTGTCGTCGGCGGCGGCAATGTCGCGATGGATGCGGCAAGAACGGCTTTACGGCTCGGCGCTGAGGTTCATATCGTATACCGGCGCGGTGAAGCGGAGCTTCCGGCAAGAGCCGAGGAAGTCCACCACGCGAAAGAGGAAGGCATTATCTTCGATCTTTTACAGAATCCGGTCGAGATCTTAACGGACGATAAGGGCTGGGTACGCGGCATCCGCATCATCAAAATGGAGCTTGGCGAGCCGGATGAATCGGGACGCAGAAGCCCGGTTGAAGTACCCGGAAGCGAATACGAGATCGAATGCGATACCGTTATTATGTCACTCGGCACATCGCCGAATCCGCTGATCTCTGCTACAACAGACGGCTTAGAGGTGAACCGCCGCGGCTGCATCGTTGCAAAGGAAGAGAACGGCCGGACGTCAAAGAAGGGCGTTTACGCCGGCGGTGACGCGGTTACGGGCGCGGCAACGGTCATTTTGGCAATGGGTGCGGGCAAGACGGCTGCGCAGGGCATAAATGATTATTTTAAGGGATAATGGCGAAAACTAAGTTAAACGTTGTTAAATTCAAACGTCCGATCCATGTGAATATCGGGATCATTATATGCGGCATTATTTTCGTTTACGTGCTGTTTCATTTATTGTCTTATTACACAACGAAGAATATTTCCATCTATGAAGTGAAGAGCGGTTCGCTGGTGTCTGATCACCAGTACCGCGCCTTCGCGATCCGCCAGGAGGAGATCGTTTCCTGTGATAAGAACGGCTACATCTATTATTTTACGCCGGATCGTTCACGTGTCGGTGTGCGTTCCCAGATCTATTGTATCGATGAGACGGGCAGTATCATTGCATCCCTGACATCGGAAGATAAGGAAAATACGACACAGCTGTCGGAGGATGCGCTTTCGACGACGGAAAATACGATCGCCTCGTTTTCCAATTCGTTTTCCAATGCGGAATTTCAGAAAACCTATTCGTTTAAGGACAATCTGACCGACGAGCTGCGCGCGCTGTATGTGGATACGGTGATGAAGCAGCATGCGGACCAGATCGCTTCAGCGCTGTCCGCGGATACCTATCACATCTATTATGCGGCCCATCCGGGGCTTGTCAGCTATGTGATCGATGGTTTTGAGGGCACGACGAAAAAAAATTTTACGGGCGAGGTGTTCGACGAGGCGGGCGACGGCCGGAATTTAAAGGGCAGGACACAGGTATCGTCCGGAGATGAAGTCTATAAGCTGATCACCTCCGACAACTGGTCCATGGTCATTCCCGCGGATGAAGAACTGTTGAAGCAGATCAAGGATAAAAACGTGCTTCAGGTGACGTTTGAGCAGGATAAGACGACGGCCTGGGGGAATATCTCATTACTGGAGGATGGCGGCAAAAAGTTTCTTGTGATGGATTTTGATGACTCTATGGAACGGTATGCCGACCAGCGCTTTATCAATATCAATCTGAATCTGAACGAAGAAAAGGGGCTTAAGATCCCGAATTCGGCGATCGTAAAGAAGACCTTTTTTACCATACCGAAGGGCTATTTCTTAAAGGGGAGCGATTCCAGCGATCTCGGCCTTCTTTTGAAAAAAGAAGGAGGCGAGACGACGTTTGTAACACCGACCATCTATTATGAGACGGACGACTATTACTATATCGACAATGAGAAGTTCCACAAGGGCGATGTGATCGTTAAGGGGGACTCCGCCGATACGTATACCATCGGCA
>JAFSYD010000077.1 GCA_017443685.1 Lachnospiraceae bacterium
TACAGCGAGGAAGAAATGGCAGCAAGAAAATCTACAGCGGCGCAGGGTACGAGGACGCGTACATCCGCACCGCGCACACGTGCGGCGGTAAAGGCGCAGGAGCCTGAAGAAGCCGTTATTACAAGCAATGTTTTTACCGACATTATCTTATGGCTCTGCATTGCGGTGGCAGGGCTTGTGATCTTAAGCCTGTTCGGGATCGGCGGGATTTTCGGCGTGGCGGTGAGCACGGTATTGTTTGGATTTTTCGGAATATTGGCGTATATTTTTCCGTTTGCGATCGTGGGCGGAGCGTTTTTTGCGTTTTCCAATCAGATGAATCGGAAGATACGCTTGAAGATGGCTGCAATTTGCGTATGCTTTCTTTTGTTATGCGCGGTTGTGGAGCTGTTTTTGAACGGCGATGATCCGCTGACACCGTTTGCCGCGTTTTCGGACAGTCATTTGGAGCATACGGGCGGCGGCTTTTTCGGCGCGGTCTTTGCGTGGATCTTTTATCATATTTTCGGGACGGTGGGCGCGTATATCGTGACTTTTGTTCTGATCATCATTTGTGCCGTTATTGTTTTGGAAAAATCGCCCTTGAAGAATTTTAACGACCGTGCGCCGGAGCGCCGGCGGAAGCGGCGGGAATTCGTCTCCGGTGCAAGGGAGCATATCGCCCGTGACATTGACCGGATGGAACGGGAGCGGGAGCTTCGGCGCCGGCATGAGGAAAGCCGCAGACGGGCGGAAGAACGCCTGGCAAGGAACGAACAGCGCCGTAAGGTGCTGTTAAAAGAGACCGAGCGCATGGCGCGGGAGAATGAGAAGACAGGACAGATCATTGAGGCTGCGTCCTTTGCACCGCCGAAGGAGGAGTATGTTGCCGCTCCGTTAAAAGAAGGGATGGCGGCACAATCGGATGAGATCAGTGAGATTAAGGTGCGTGTCTTCGACAATCCTTCGGATCTGCAGCCGGCGGCGGAAGAGCTGGTGCCGATCGATCGGACGGATTATAATGCCGAGCCGGTTCGAACGGTGTCATGGGATGAGTCGCACCCGACGGTACAGCAGATCGCTGTTTCGCAAATGTGGGATCAGCCGGCAGCGGAAGATAACCGTGCGTTCCGATATACGGAGTCTGCTGTGGAGAGTATGACTGCCGGTGCGTATGCTGCCGCCGAATACCGTCAGCCGGATGCCGGAGCGGAGCAGCCGGTTCAGCTGTTTTCCGAAATTGGGGCATCGGCTTATGAAGAACCACAGACGGCTTTCGGAGAACCGCAGCTTTCCTATGAAGAGTATCAGACAGTTTTCGAAGAACCGCACCTTTCATATGAAGAGCCGCAGTTTGCAAATGGAGTGCCGGAGGCTGCCGAAACGTATACCTTACCGGATAATTTTGACTTTGACGAAGAGCGGACGCTTGGTACGATCCAGGTGACGGCCGAGCCGCAGGAGATGCCGGATATCACGACGTTTTCCGATGTGGCGCGCGTCGCGGCGCAAATGTCGGATACCGCACAGATGCCGGATATCGCAGGTATGGGAGTATCGGAAGAGGGATACGAAGACCAGGTGATCGAGCTTACGGATGCGAGGAATGAGAAAGGCGTATCCGGGCAGCCCCAAGATATGGGTTACACGGAAAATGCTCAAATCCATGCGAGCGCAGAGGATATGGTAAATGCACAGATAGCGGCAAATCCAATAGCGACAGCAGATGAGCAGATGCCGGCGAACCCGGAAACGTCGGCAAATGAGCAGATGACGGCAGGCGAAGCGCAGGCAGCTGATGCGGCTTCTGCATCTTCGAAGGATATAACGCCGCCGTTGAAGCCTTATCAGTTCCCGCCGATCGAGCTCTTAAAGAGATCATCGGGAAATGTTCAGACTTCAAAGGAAGCTCTGCAAAAGACCTCCGATGATCTGAAACGGATCTTAAGCAATTTCGGCGTGGAAGTTGAGATGGAAGCGGCAACCTGCGGGCCGACCGTTACAAGATATGAGCTGAAGCCGGCGGCAGGTGTCAAGGTGTCCAAGATCGTGAATCTTGCGGATGATATCAAGCTGAATCTTGCAGCGGCGGATATCCGTATTGAGGCGCCGATCCCCGGCAAGCAGGCAGTTGGTATCGAGGTGCCGAACAAGGAGCCGGTGACCGTTGCATTCGGTGATCTGATGGCGGATATGAAATTCCGCAGTGAAAAGTCCAGAATCGCATTTGCCGCGGGACGGGATATCGGGGGAGATATCATCATTTCCGATATTGCGAAAATGCCGCATCTTTTGATCGCGGGCGCGACAGGCTCCGGTAAATCAGTCTGCATCAATACGATCATAATGAGTATTTTGTACAAGGCCGCACCGGAGGATGTCAAGATGATCATGATCGATCCGAAGGTTGTGGAGCTGTCCGTATATAACGGGATCCCGCATCTTCTGATCCCTGTTGTCACCGATCCGAAGAAGGCGACAGGTGCCTTAAACTGGGCGGTACAGGAGATGATGAAGCGGTACGAGACTTTTGCGAATATCGGCGTCCGCAAGATGGAAGAATACAATTCCAAGATCGTTGACGGGTATATGGACATCGACGGGCAAAAGGTGGCGACGCCGCGGATGCCGCAGATCGTCATTATTGTGGATGAGCTGGCGGATCTTATGATGGTGGCGTCGAACGAGGTGGAGGATGCGATCGTTCGCCTGACGCAGCTGGCGCGTGCGGCGGGCATCCATCTGGTCATTGCGACACAGCGTCCGTCGGTCAATGTCATTACGGGACTGATCAAGGCGAATATGCCATCCAGAATTGCGTTTTCGGTTACCAGCGGCGTGGATTCACGGACGATCCTTGATATGGTCGGTGCGGAAAAGCTGCTCGGCAAGGGGGATATGCTTTATTATCCGCAGTCCTTTACCAAGCCGCTGCGTGTGCAGGGAGCCTTCGTATCCGATAAAGAAGTGGCAGATGTTGTATCTTTTATTAAAAAGAATAATGAAGCGCAGGCGGACGCGAACGTAGCGGCGCAGATCAATGAAGCGGCAGCCGGCGGCGGCGCGAATGCTTCGGCAAGTGCCGCGGCGGAGGATCCGAAGGACGATAAGGACGCGTATTTTGACGATGCGGCACGCCTTTTGATCGACAAAGGGAAAGGTTCGATCGGTATGCTGCAGCGGTATTTCAAGGTCGGCTTTAACCGTGCGGCCAGGATCATGGATCAGCTTGCGGAAGCCGGTATCGTCGGCCCGGAGGTCGGAACGAAGCCAAGGGAAGTCATAATGACATTAGAGGAATATGAAAGCCTAAACACTTAGTGAACGCGAGCCAACGGCGAAGCGTGA
>JAFSYD010000078.1 GCA_017443685.1 Lachnospiraceae bacterium
ACTCTCTGACTTCCAGCACGTCGCGGAGGTCCTTCTCCGTGATCTTGGAGACCTGGGCGCCGCGGCGCGGCATGTTGACCACTAGGCCTTCCAGCTCCAGCATACGGATCGCCTCGCGGATCGGCGTCCGGCTGACCCCGAGCTTCTTCGCCAGGTGCAGCTCCATCAAACGCTCGCCCGGCTCGATCTTGCCGGTTAAGATCGCGTCGCGCAGAGTATTAAACACGACATCCCGAAGCGGCAGGTATTCATCCATGTTGAGTTTGAGTTCGTCTGTCATAATGTATTCCTCCGTATAAGCACCGGTGGACAATCCCATCTTTGTATACAAAGTGCATTATAGCAAAAAAAAATACAATTGGCAAGCACGTCCCCCGGCTTCCTTTACAAGCACATTACATCGTCTTCGTCACATACACAAACATCTCCGGATACTTTACACGAAGCATCTCCTCCGTCTCCATCGCTTTCTCTTCACTCCCGAATATCCCATACACGCACGACCCGCTTCCGGTCATCATGGCATTATACGCACCTGTCTCCTTAAGCGTTTCCTTTAATTCCCCGATCACGGGAAACTGCGCCGCTACAACCGGCTCTAAGGAATTGCCCAAAGCATCCGCAACCTCTTCCGCTGCGCCCCCTTCAAGCGCCCGCTTCATCGCTTCCATATCCGGATGCAGCGGCTTTGTCATCGCGTCGAAATCATGATAGATCTTCCCCGTCGGCATGGATGCCTGCGGCTTGATCAGCACAAGAAAAAGCTTCGGGCACGCCGGCGCCTCCGACAGCGTCGTCCCTGTCCCGGCCGCGTACTTCGTTCCGCCCAAAATGCAATACGGAATATCCGCCCCGAGCGTACCCCCAAGACGGCATAAATCTTCATCGGAATACGTAAGGCCTTCCATCTCATTTATCGCACGCAGTACCGCCGCGGCGTCCGTCGATCCGCCCGCAAGCCCGGCACCGACCGGGATACGTTTTGTAAGAGCGATATCATATCCGCCGCCCAGACTCCCTTCCGCCATCATAAGCTTCGCCGCGCGTATGCACAGGTTATCCTCGTCCGCTTTCAGAAGCTCCTCCGGCGCACGGTAGTTATCCTCAAAAGCGATCGTCATTGCAACCATATCATCCGGCCGCCGGGTCACCGTTACGGTGTCGCAAAGGCCGATCGTCTGCATCACCATCGCCACCTCGTGATAACCGTCCTCTCTAAGTCCCCTGACATCCAAAAGCAGATTGATCTTCGCGTAAGCCTCTTTCGTCATCATTAATCGTTGTCCACCCCAAAACAGTTCCTGATCCTGCTTTCTCAGATATGCCCCTGTTCCTTATGCTTATCCAGTATCTCCATCGTCTTTTGATACAGCGTTTCCGATCCGGCCTTCGTCTGCGACTGCCGCTTTAACACCTGCTCATAACATACGCCGTGCTCCATCCAGTCCGTTCCGTCGTTGCTGTCATTTAACAGAAGCGGCTGCAGATTATCCATCGCGCGGACGAATCTTGCTTCCGGCGTAACGCCCGCTTCGAACTCATCGAATACTTCCCGCAGCTTCTCTTGCTGATCCTCGGGAAGCATACCGAAAATGCGGTCGGCCGCCTGCCTCTCTCTTATCTTTTGCGTCTGCTTTCCCACCTCGTCATACGCGTAAGTGTCGCCGGCGTCGATCTCCACCACATCATGCAGCAGGCACATCAGCATCGCTTTTGCGATGTCGACCGGCTCGTTTGCATATTCCTTTAACAGATATGCCATCACCGCCATATGCCAGGCGTGCTCCGCGTCGTTCTCCTTCCTGCCGTGTCCCGAAAGGCTCGTCTGGCGGAATACATTTTTCTCCTTGTCAAGCTCCAGCGCAAACGCAAGCTGCCGTTCTAACCGCTCGTTCATTCGTCCCCCTTCACCTGCTCGATCTCATAGTGGATCTCATACTCCGTGCCATACTCCGTTTGCTTCCACCGTTCGACAAGACGAGGCATCGGTTCGTCTCCCGTATAATCATTATCAAAATCGGTCAGCATCACAAAGTATTTGCCCTCTGTCATCTGCGTTAAGATATCGCTCTGCCGGAACGTCGATACCATAATATCAAGGAACGCCTCCGAAACATCCATCGGCAGATCGCACTTTTGCCCGTCGGCGCTTAAGATCGTAACCTGCGCGATGCGCACCGTTATCGGATAACGCTGCCGCATTCTCGCGAACATCCGGTAAATATCCTGCAGATTGTTGAAGCTTACCACATACGCGCCCTCGCCGACATTCCGCTCTCCCAGGATCACCTGGATGCCGGTTAAGGACGCCGCCTGATGGCCCCCGTCCTTCTCCTCCGTAAGTGCGGGCTGCGACGTACTCTGATAAAAAGCGTAACCGTGCTTGCCGTTTTGCTTTACCGTGTAAAGCGCCTTGTCCGCCATGCGGTAAAGCTCCGCAAAATCCGTTCCCTCATCGGGTACGCGGACCGCGCCGATCGAAGCACCGAGCGGGATATTCATATCCTCGCCCATAAACTCTTTTGCCGACTTCGTCATTTCTTCGTTGATAAAACGTGTCCGTTCCGCCACCGCGGGCTCATCCTTCACCTTCCGCATAAACGCGATAAATTCGTCGCCGCCCATACGCCCCGCGAGGTCATCCGCACCGATCTGGCTTTTGATGAGCTCGGAAAAACGGATCAGCACCCTGTCTCCCATATCATGCCCGTAAAGATCGTTGACCAGCTTAAAGCTGTCAAGATCGATCATCATAAGCACACCCTCTTCGTCCTTGCAGAGCGCCGCAAGCTCCTTTTCCGAGGTTGCCTTATTTAAAAGGCCGGTCATGGGATCGGTCGTCGCCGCCTTCTGCAGACCGCTGACCTGCTGCATATAATGACGCAGGTTGCCGATCAGCCAGCCGACGAACAGCGCGAACAATACGCAGACGGCAAGCAGGTAAACCTTAAAATACGTCCGCTCAAAGATCTGCGCATCCTTGTGGACGGTAAACATCTCATCCCGTACCGCACTGCCGTCCGATTCATCGATCACCTGCACGTGGAGCACGTAATCCCCGTATTTCAGATTCGTGTAATTGACGGGCACCAGCTCGTTCTGGTACCGCGCGACACCGTCGTCATCCGCTCCTTCGAGATACACCTTGATCAGCGGGTTCGACAAAGTGAAATTGAGGACCGCCACATCGAACTGGATACGCCCGTTCATCGCCGGGATCTGATAGACGCCGTCCGCCTCCTTCACCGGCTCATCCCCCGCCGTAACGGAATTTAAGCGGATCGCATAGTCGGTATCAAAGGTGTTGTAGGTCGATGTGGAAATGCGCCGTACACCGTCCGTACAGCAAAGGTAAAGCATCGCATCGTCCACGGCGTTTTTCGCGTTCGCGGTCAGCGTCGTATAAAAGCCCCGGTTGTGGTTCAAAAGCGTGTAATTATAATTCTCTTCATTCGCCAACAGATCCGACTCCGAGACGATGTAAATTCCCGCGCTCGAAGAGATCCACGCCTGTCTGTCCTGTGTAAAATAAACGTCGTAGTTATTGCTGTACGGGAAATTGTCGAGCTTCGTAACAGTGCTTCCATTATCAAAATACAGTGCATTGCTCGTAATGTAAATATATCCGCCCGTGCACGGCACGATCCGCAAAATAACAAGCGACTGCAGGCCCGCATCCTCTCCGATCCGCCCCGCAACCTTATCATTTTCTATAATGTAAACGCCGTCGCCGTCCGTTCCCGCGTAGATCTTCCCGTCCTCCGTCTCGACGAGCGAAAGGATCTGCGCCGTCGGAAGTCCGTCCTCCGCGGAAAGCGTTCCGGTCAGCTCGCCGTCCGTGATATAATTCAGCCCCGTCGTACTTGCCGCCAGAATCCGGCCGTCCGAAAGCTCGATCGCGGAACGGAAAAGGGAACCGACCGTACCGGCATCCGCCTCATTATAGCCGGTCATCTGCCCGTCCGGTAAAATCTTAACCAGCCCGTCCGGCCCATACGAAGACACCCAGATATTACCGGCAGCATCCGCCATCAAATGCCGGATGCGTACACCGTCAAACGCCTGCACATAATCCGGCGCAAGCCGCTGCATCGTGGCAAGGTCAACGACCGCAAGTCCTTTGTCCATGCCGACATAAAGGATCTGATCCCTGATCAGCTGCGCATTAACGATCTCCTCGGGAATGCCTGCTTTTGCAAAAACATCCTCAAACGGATTCTGGGAAAAACGGATCACGCCCTGCTTGTTGGAGACGAACCAGACGTTGTCCTGATAGTCCATGATCACGTCGGACACGGAACCGTTAAAATCTTCGGTTGAAAGGACCGTGATCTCATCCGTCGCCGAATCAATAAAGCCGAGCCCGTTCTCGCAGCAGAAGAAAAATCCGCCGTCCTTTTCGGAATACAAGAGCCGGTTAAAATAGGAAATCTCTCCGACCGATACGGTCCCGTCCTCTATGACCTCACTCCCGCTTAAATGCATACGGAACGCGTAATCCGCACTGGTACCGACCAGATATCCGCCTTTGCCGTCCGACGCGACCGCCCCATAGGCAGCGTCGTTGTCTTCCTCTAACTGCTCTTCCAGAAGCAGCTTTTCATCTTTTACAAAAAAGAGCTCGCCGTTGTTCGCTACGCCGGCGATCACATCATCCGCCGCGTCATAGCAAAGGGACCGCACACCGTTGATATTGTCCCACTGATCAAAAACGGTGATGGTTCCTTTCCCGTCGATCGCCGCCAGCTCGCTCGTCGTGCCGACGTACACATTTCCGCTGCCGTCTGCGCAGATGGAGCGGATCGAATTCGCCGGCAGCCCGTTTTCCATATCATAAAAGGTAAGGTCACCGCTTGTCGAATCATAGCAGGCGATCCCGCTGTCGTTCGTGCCGATCCAAAGGCGCCCTTTCCCGTCCGCCGCCAGCTGCATGATCGAATTCAGCCGGTCGTCGATGTCGCTTCGGATGAAGTGCGAGCCGTCATAGCGGTACAGCCCCGAATACGTACCCGCCCAGATATAGCCGTCCGCGGTCTGCGCGATCGCGTTGATCTCCGCCGAGATCAGGCCGTCCTCCGCGTCATAGCTGATCCCCGCGTAATCCCCTGCGAAATCCGTTGCCGCAACGTTAAGTGTCATGGAAAAAACCAAAGCCGGCAGAAGCGCAAGCAGCAAGGCCATATGCTTCTTTTCCTTTTTACGGGCAGCTGCCGCGTCATAAATATCCAGCGAAAACATTGCCACCAGCATGCTGATCGCCTTGTCGGGAACATCGACAAAAGCCTCCGCCAGAAATGCTTTCAACACCTTGCCGTCCGTGTAGGCCGCGAGCATATCGAAAAGCCCGTCCCCCCACACGTTGCCGGTATA
>JAFSYD010000079.1 GCA_017443685.1 Lachnospiraceae bacterium
CAAGGGTCAAAAGCCTGTTCCCACGACAAGCTTGCTTGGCGGTGGGGACAAGGCTTAGTGACCCGCTCCCACATGAGCAAGAAGTGGGGCGAAAGCCGCACGGGATTGCGAATGTGGGTAGGATTGTGGGAGTGCGAAGCACGGAACAATCCGTGAATCACCTTTTGACCCTCAAATCATAATTTGCAATAATTCCCAAAAAGAATTATACTAAAGTCTGCATAATACACAAAGGAACTTCTAATCGCGTATCCCAATCGGGTGCACGGTCCGGGAAAGAATAATGGCTGAAAAATTAACAAAATCCGATATCGAAAAAATCCAAAAGGAGATCGAGCACCGCAAGCTGGAAGTGCGCCCGAAGCTCATTGCAGCTGTAAAAGAAGCCCGCGCACACGGCGACCTCTCCGAGAATTTTGAATACAAAGCCGCCAAACGGGAAAAGAACCAGAACGAAAGCCGCATCTCGTATCTCGAACGGATGATCAAAACGGCGATCATCGTATCCGAGGCATCCGCTGACGGGAAAGTTTCGATGAACAACCGGGTGACGCTGTATTATCCCGACGACGATTTTACCGAGGAGATCAAGATCGTTACCTCCATCCGCGGCAATTCCCGTGAAGGGAAGATCTCTCCCGAATCCCCGCTGGGTGCAGCGATCTTCGGACACGCGGCCGGTGAAACGGTAAAAGTACCTACCCCCGACAGCGGATCCTATGATGTCACGATCCAATCCATCGATCAGTCTGCCAATGACGACGATGACAGCATCCGCGGATTTTAATTCTGATCCGCGAACACATTAAGGTTCATCGCGGTCTGCTCAGCCGCCCCTTACTGCTTCATCGACATAAAGTTAAACGGATTGTCATCCTCTTCATCGTCCTTTAAGAATTCCAGAGCTTCATCCCCTTCCCCGACGGGGAACAGGCACGGGATTTCATAGTCAAGATAATGGACGGTCCGGAAATAATCCTCGTCCATCTCGATCAGACCGGATTCCTTTGACAGCCACATGATCCCGCTTTCCGTGTTAAAATACACGCCGTGTATCGTCAGGTATCCATAGCGCTCACTGTAGAGCTCCGCCTCTACCGGGAACTGGTTCTGCCGCACCTCGAACTTTAGCTTCTTCGTCAGAAGCGTTTTCATTTCATCGAACTCATCCACGTCGTAGGCAATCTCATATCGTCCCGTCTGCGCGGTAAAAAGATTGGCCGACAGATTCAGTGCCCATTTTCCGTAGATAAAGTATCTCAGCTTTGACTTTTTGAACCGGTGGTTCAATATGAAAACGTCACGGAATGTCACAACCTCTTTTTCCGTACAATTATATGTACTGATCGCGTAGAACATAATGGCGACAAAATACAAAAGCACCACCGTATATTTCTGCCCGCGCAGGATCTTCAAGATCGACAGACCGCCTATGATATCGGAAGTGGTAAAAAAGATCGCGGACATCCAATAGAATCGGTTGCCGAGCGAATATACCAGCTTCATCCAGAGGATCATCGTATAAATGCCGAGAAGGATCAAAACGGCGTATTTTGTGCGCCCGGATATTTCAAACGGGATCAGATTCTTCTTCCTTTGCAGCACCATATTGATCGTATCCATCATGGAAAACAGCAGCACGGCCGTAGCCGTCGTCAGAGCGATCACCATAAAATGCTGGATCTTACGGATACGTCCCGTCTGTGACAGATTGTAGATCAAAAGGATATGCCCGGCGATGTAAAACGGCCCGGAAAGAGCGATAAAATAAGAGGATATTTCATTCGCACAAGCATAGATGAACATCGTCTCCAAAAGGATCATATTCCGCATACGGGGATTTAAGTACGTTCCATAGGCAGCAAAAATAAAAATGACCACATCCATAAAGGTCTTGCTCATCATCTCGACCATCTTGTAATACTTCCATTCCGTGGCCATCACAATATAGATACTGTAGAACACAAGATACACGAGCGTGATCAATACCAGTATCGATATCAAAGAATCTCTTTGTTTGTCAAGAATTTCCCTTCTTGTCATCCTGCCGCCCTTCACCCGGATGCGATAACGTGCGTTCCCCCGCCGGCCGGATCATTTCCGGTGCGGTGTAAAAAGCGGCTCCGTTTGAGCCGCTTTTAAATTACTTTTTCTTTCGTTCCTTCTGTCGCTGCTGATAGACCAACGCCAGCATGTCTGCTTCGTATTTCTCGTCTGTGTATTTTTTGAGCTCGTCAATGATCTGGACCTTCCTGTCTTTGACCTGCTGAAGCTCTTTCGTAAGACGCTCCTCGTTGTATTCCACTTCACGCAGCTCTTTTTGCAGACGTTCTACCGCCGCGTTCGGACGGCTGATCTGAATCCCTTCCATCTTATTTACTCCTTGCGACAACATCCTGGCGTACCAGCGATTTCTTTAAAGCAATCTCAGCCCGCAGCATATCGAGGCTGTCATCCTTCCCGTCGATGCGCCCCCTTGCCCGGTCTTCCGCGCGCTTCGCCCGATCTACATCGATCTCTGGCGGCCACTCGGCAATCTCCGCCAAAATCGTAACCGCATCCCCAAGGATCTCGGCAAATCCGGCATGAACCGCGGCACACTTCACATCATCTGCTTCCGTGAGCGTAACAATCCCCGGCGCGATAACGGTCGTAAGCGGAATGTGGTTCTTATATATACCGATCTCACCCTCCGTCGTGTTAAATTCAAGCATTTTCACCTTGCCCGAATAGAACTCCCGCTCCGGCGTAATGATGGTTACATCGAATAAGTTATCTGTATCTGCCATAGATTCACCTCTTCATTCGGGTTACTTTGCGCGTTCTCTTACTTCATCGATCGTTCCGGCATTTAAGAAATGGCCCTCTGCCACATCATCCATCCTGCCGTCCAAGATCTCGCGGAACCCGCGGATCGTTTCCGAGATCGGCACATACTTGCCCTCCAGACCGGTGAACTGTGTCGCCACATTGAACGGCTGCGAAAGGAATCTCTGGATCTTACGCGCACGGGATACGACTAACTTGTCATCTTCGGAAAGCTCGTCCATACCCAGGATCGCGATGATGTCCTGCAATTCTTTATATTTCTGTAAGATCTCCTGCACACCGCGGGCAACCTCAAAATGCTCCTGTCCGACAATACGCGGATCAAGAATACGTGAAGTCGATCCCAGCGGATCCACCGCCGGATAAATACCAAGCTCGGCGATCGAACGCTCCAATACGGTCGTCGCGTCCAAATGCGCGAAAGTCGTCGCCGGAGCCGGGTCGGTTAAGTCGTCCGCCGGTACGTATACAGCCTGTACGGACGTGATCGAACCGTTCTTTGTGGATGTGATACGCTCCTGCAGGGCACCCATCTCTGTCTGAAGTGTCGGCTGGTAACCTACGGCCGAAGGCATACGTCCAAGCAGCGCGGACACCTCCGAACCGGCCTGCGTGAAGCGGAAAATGTTGTCGATGAATAACAGAACGTCCTTTCCTGACTTGTCACGGAAATACTCTGCCATCGTAAGTCCGGTAAGTCCGACACGCATTCTTGCCCCCGGCGGCTCGTTCATCTGACCGAAGACCATGCAGGTCTTGTCGATAACGCCGGATTCTTTCATTTCATAATAGAGGTCATTCCCTTCACGCGTCCGCTCGCCTACGCCGGTGAATACCGAATAGCCGCCGTGCTCGGTCGCAATGTTGTGAATGAGCTCCTGGATCAGTACGGTCTTGCCGACGCCGGCACCACCGAACAGACCGATCTTGCCACCCTTCTGATACGGGCATAAAAGGTCAACGACCTTGATACCAGTCTCCAGCATCTCTGATGCGGTAGACTGCTCTTCGAACGCCGGAGCCTTCCTGTGGATCGGCATCTTCTCTGCCGTCTTCGGCGGATCCATCTCGTCGATCGGCTGTCCCAAAACGTTAAACATACGTCCTAACGTCTCTTCTCCGACCGGAACCGAGATCGGCGCGCCCGTAGCCTTCGCATCCATTCCGCGCACCAGACCGTCCGTCGGTCCCAACGCGATACAGCGAACCGTATCGTCGCCCAAATGCTGTGCCACCTCAACCACCAGAAGCTCACCGCTTGTCCGTGTGATCTCAACCGCTTCGTTGATCTCCGGCAGATTCCCTTCCGAGAATTTGATATCAAGCACGGCTCCGATGATCTGAGTGACCTTTCCAATATTATTTGCCATTTTATTTCTCCTTCGCATTTACTGTCTTAAGCCAATGCTTCCGCGCCTGCTATGATCTCCGTCAGCTCCTGTGTGATCGAGCCCTGTCTTGCGCGATTGTACTTTAACGTCAGATCCGAAATCATATCCTCCGCATTGCTCGTCGCGGAATCCATCGCCTGCATCCGGGCTCCGTTCTCACTTGCTACCGCTTCGATCAGCGCTCCGTAGATCATGCTGGAAATGTATTTCGGAATGATGAGGGAAAGTGCTTCCTCTTCATTCGGCTCGAAATTCATCATCAGGTTGGAAGATTTCTGCTCCTCAATATCCGCTTCGTCCACCTCAACCGGCAGAAGCTTTAATAATGTCGGTACGTGAACGACCGTATTTTTAAAGTGCGTATACGCCAGGTATATCTCCCCGATCTCTCCTGCGGAATACATCTTAAGAAGCTCGGTGCAGATCGCCTGCGCATCCATATAGGCAGGAGCCTCCATTACGTCGTTATACTCCGCGGCGATCTCATAATCGCGATGAGCCAAAGCTTCTTCGCCCTTCTTGCCGATGGCATATATGAGAACGTCTTCTTTGGCAAAATCGCTCCCCGTAATGAGCTTTACCACATTTGAGTTATACCCGCCGGCTAAGCCGCGGTTCGAGGTGATCGTAATGACCGCCTTCTTTTGCGACTCGCTCTTTTGCAGATACGGATGGTTGACCGTGCCTGCTTTTGCCAGAATACTGCATACTGTCGAATAGGTATGGTTAAAATACGGCGTTGTCTCCTCCGCGTGTGTCTTCGCCTTTTGCAGCTTAACGGTGGATACGAGCTTCATGGCTTTGGTGATCTGCTGTGTACTTGAAATACTGGTCCTTCTCCGCTTAATGTCGCGCATAGAAGCCATATTAGATCACCGCCTTTCTATTTCCTGTAGGAGTTCTTGCACTCTTCGATCGCCTTGATCAGAGCCTTCGCGTTCTCCTCGGATAAATCCTTCGTGTCGCGGATCGACTGCGGGATCTCCGGATACTTGGTGTCCACAAGCTCAAACAGCGCCTTCTCGAAGACAAGCACGTCCTCGGTCGGAATGTCCAAAAGGTACTTCTGCGTTGCCGCATAGATGATCATGATCTGGTATTCCACGCCCATCGGTGCGTACTGCGGCTGCTTTAACATCTCCTGGATACGCTCGCCCTGCGCCAGCTTTTCTGCCGTATCGGCATCAAGCTCGGAACCGAACTGCGCGAAAGCAGCAAGCTCTCTGTACTGTGCCAGCTCGACACGGATCGGAGCGGCAATCTTTTTCATGGCCTTGATCTGCGCGGAACCGCCGACGCGCGATACGGAAAGTCCCGCATTGATCGCCGGGCGCTGTCCTGCGTTGAACGCATCCGTCTCCAGATAGATCTGTCCATCCGTGATCGAGATAACGTTCGTCGGGATGTATGCCGACACGTCGCCTGCCTGTGTCTCAATGATCGGCAGCGCGGTGAGCGAACCGCCGCCCAAAGCGTCGGACAGCTTCGCTGCACGCTCCAATAATCTCGAATGCAGATAGAATACGTCCCCCGGATACGCCTCACGTCCGGGCGGACGACGAAGCAGTAAGGAAAGGGTACGGTAAGCCGTTGCATGCTTCGATAAGTCATCGTAGATGATAAGAACGTCTTCGCCGTTCTCCATCCATTCCTCGCCCATCGCACAGCCCGAATACGGAGCGATGTACTGTAACGGTGCCAGCTCGCTTGCCGTCGATGCAACGACAGTTGTATAAGACATAGCGCCGAACTCTTCTAAGGTCTTAACCAGTGCCGCTACCGTGGACGCCTTCTGTCCGATCGCAACGTAGATACACTTTACGCCCTGTCCCTTCTGGTTAATGATCGTGTCGATCGCGATCGCCGTTTTACCGGTCTGCTTGTCGCCGATGATAAGCTCGCGCTGTCCACGGCCGATCGGGATCATCGAATCGATAGCCTTGATACCCGTCTGCAGCGGGGTATCAACGGATTTACGGGAAATAACGCCGCTCGCAACACGCTCGATCTGACGATGCTTGTCCGTAGCGATCGGGCCTTTGCCGTCGATCGGCTGACCCAATGCATTAACGACACGCCCCAGCAGCGCATTGCCGACCGGCACCTCAACCACGCGGCCGGTCGTTTTGACCGTGTCGCCCTCATTGATATTGCGGTCACTGCCCAAGAGAACGGCACCGACATTGTCTTCCTCCAAGTTGAGGACCATGCCGTACACTTCGCCGGGAAACTCTAAAAGCTCGCCCTGCATTGCGTTCTCTAATCCATGTATTCTTGCGATACCGTCCGCAACCTGAATGACCGTACCCACGTCCGCCACTTCAAGCTTGGATGCATACCGCTGCATTTGCTCCTTAATGACGGAGCTTATTTCTTCCGGTTGCAATTTCATGGAGTGCTTTTCCTTTCTCAAACATTTATCCTGGTTTTACTTAACTCGCGCGACAGATGCTCGATCTTCGTCTTCACGCTCGAATCGACCACGCGGTCGCCGATGCGGATCACCATGCCGCCGATCAGTTCGGGTTCTATTGCATAATGCATTTCGAAAGAGACATAGTCCGTCGTATCCAAAAGGCGCGCTTCCACTGCCTTCTTCTGCGCATCGGACAATTCGACGGGGGTACTGACATAGCAAACACCGATGTTCCTGTATGCCTTCACCCTGTCTGCAAAGTAATGAAAGATGCCCTCCATGTTTGCAAAATGATCTTTCTCGATCACCATTCGCATCAGCCCTAAGGTCTCATCGGCAATATGCCCTTTAAAAACGGTGTCGATCGTCTCTAACTTCTCCTCTTTGACAATCTGCGGATGCGTCATCATTCCGGTGAGCTCGGGGTTCGCCTCAAGCACCGCAAGAATCCCGTCCGCTTCCTCGTAAAAAGCGTCGATCCGGTTCTGCTCGACCGCAAGTTCAAAGAGCGCATTGCCATATACGTCTTCCACTAACTTCGCCATGTAGAACCACCCATTTCTTTTAACGTTTCTTCCACTAAGGTATCCTGAATCTGCGTATTCATATTCGCCGTAACGACCTTCTGCGCCATCAGCGCCGCAACCGCGATCATCTGCTGCTTCACTTCGTCAGCAACGCGCTTCTGCTCTAACGCCGCTTCCTCGTTCGCCCGTTCTATGATCCGTGCCGCCTCTTCCTTCGCCTCGGAGATGATCTTGTTTTCATTGCCAAGCGCCTTCTTTCTCGCCTCGCTTAAGATACTCTCCGCTTCCTTGTCGATCTCGGCCAGCTTCTTCTCATATTCTTCGACAAGCGCCCTGGCTTTTTCCTTGTCATCAGCCGCTGTCGCGATATCGATCCGGATCCTCTCCTGCCGGTCCGCCAAAAGCTTTCTTGCAGGATCGAAAAGCAGATATGATAAGATCAGAAACAGGAAGAATACGGATATTCCAAGCAGCACACTGTCGTGGATCAGCTGGAAATCCAGATTAAATAATCTTGTCATGCTTCCTCTTCCTCCTTCGTTCGTTCATCAGCCGACTAACGGTTTAACGAAGAGCAGCAGCATGGCAACGAGCAGGCCGTAAAGACCGGTCGTCTCCGCAACTGCCTGACCAAGAAGCATCGTAGACATGATCTGTCCCTGCGCACCCGGGTTGCGTCCTACTGCCGCTGCCGCGTGTCCTGCTGCGATACCCTGGCCGATACCGGGGCCGATACCTGCGATAACCGCAAGTCCCGCACCGATTGCCGAGCAAGCCAAGATTAAGTCTTCACCTGTAATGTTCATAATAATATCCTCCTTAAAACATAAAAATTAAGTACTAGTTCATTTCGCCTCCGCCGGCACCTCATCCCTGTCGCCGATCACATTCTTGATATATGTCATCGTCAGCATCGTAAAGACGTAGGTCTGTATTCCGCCGGAAAACAGATCAAAGTAAATGTGTAAAACGGAAGGCCATACATAAGCGATCGCCGAAAGCAATCCATACACCAGCGCCATCATGACCGTGCCCGATAATACGTTCGCAAAGAGACGTAAGGACAACGAGATCGGCACCGCGATCTCACTGATCAGGTTGATCGGGAACCAGATCGGCAGCCATGGCGGCAGCGGCGAGCACATATCCACCCAGATCTCTTTTAACGACTGGTATTTGAACTGGTTAAAGTGGATCAGGCAAAACGTGATCACACCCAGCGCAAAGGTCGTGCCGTAATCCGCCGTCGGCGGGCGTAAGCCGAACAATCCCGAAATATTCGAGAAGAAGATGAACAGGAAGATCGTACTGATGTAATTGGAAAACCGCTTTGCACTGCCTCCCATCGCACCTTTTACGATACTGTCCAAAAACTCCACCATAAGCTCGATCACATTCTGGAAATTGTCGGGTACGTCGGTGGCATGTGCCAATTTCCGGTTCGCAGCGATCGCAAACAGAATCAGCGACAGCATAACGATCAGTATACAGACGTGTGACGTCGTGATCCAGACGGTCTGACCGAACAGCTCGTAAGAAAACAAGCCGTGGATCATAAAATCAATATTGTCCGCACTGACCAATAACCCGTGACTCAAATTCTCACCTCCTTAATCTTGATTTATATCCTTTTTAAAAATGATCTTCGTCAAATACGGCTGCGCGTATGCGCTTACCTTTAACCCAAGTACGCCGATGAAGGCGGCGATCACATCACCGATCCCGGTGATCGCAAGGGCAAAAAACACAGCCGCGATGATAAGATAGCGGAAAACCGACTTCGCCGCGAGAAGGCGCGTCCCTGTCCCGGAGCGTACCGAATCGTCGATCACCATAGCGATATGGACGGCCATAAACACCGCGCACGCCACGCCGGCAAGCAGCCCGACCGACCACGTTAGCTTATCGGATACGAACCAGACCGACACCGCCTCACAAAGCAAGCCGTAAAGAACGATTCCGATCACAAGCCCCGGCAGTGCTTCATTGAGTCTTTTCAGTGCATCCATCATCTTTTGCTTTATCCCGCTCTTCGGCCTCTCTTGCCAGCTGCCCCGGCGTCTTCGGATTCTTAAGATAGCCTTTTAAGAGCTTGTAAGCTCCCTCGAACCCGGCTGCCGCGCCGATGATGAAAAAGCCGACCGCCAGAGCCGGAATCCCAACCCGCCTGCCTAGCCAGCCGCCGAAGACCGTACAGCCGGTGATCGGCACCAGCATCACAATACCGAGCTGTCCGATCAGACCGAGCATTTCCATTACAGAGTTTTTCCCACTTTTCAAAGATTACCCCATATCGTCAAAAAATACAAGAAAATTATCAAACTTTTTGTGTGTTTTTTCCAATAACGGTTACAGATCCATGCTGATCTTCCGACCGGAACGCTCGTATTTATGGTACTTCACACCGGAGGCATCCAGCATCCGCTTGGAAGCGACCACGCTCGGAGTGTTCGCGTATTTGTCGCTGTCATAAATGATCTCTTGGATCCCCGCCTGGATGATCGCCTTCGCGCATTCGTTGCACGGGAAAAGCGACACATAAAGCTTTGAGCCCTCGAGACTGCCGCCACGGTAATTCAAGATCGCGTTCAGCTCACTGTGTACCGTGTAAAAATACTTATTCTCCAGCGGATCGCCGTCCCGGTTCCAGGGAAAATCATCGTCGGAACAGCCCGCCGGAAAGCCGTTATACCCCATCGACAAAATCTTGTTGTCCTCGCTTACGATACAGGCGCCTACCTGCGTATTCGGATCCTTCGACCGCATTCCCGACATCACGGCGACTCCCATAAAATACTCATCCCAGCTGATGTAATCCGTCCTTTTTACGTTCATCCTTCGTTCTCCCTTCTGCTCCCTTCATCATTCCCTGCCAAAACCGATGCCGCGTAAGCCTCCCGCTTACAGTAAATTCACAAGCTTTTCCACCGAAGTGCGGATCAGCTCAAAACAAAGTCCGTAGGTCTGCACGCTGCCGCCGTACGGATCCATGATCTCCAATTCGTCTCCGACAAAATCTGACAGCACGAAGGTATTCTCCTCGTTCGCCCGCAAAAACCGCGCGATCACCTGCCGCCGTTCTTTTTCACTCATAACGAAAATATGGGTGTCATCCGTGATATCGGCATTGGCAAGCTCCTTCGACG
>JAFSYD010000080.1 GCA_017443685.1 Lachnospiraceae bacterium
AAAATATGATGTATAATGTCATATATTCCGAACGGGAAGAACAGCTTGATAATATCGTAAATGATATCTTTCATAAGCTGAAAAACAAACCAAACGTGATCAACATTTTCATTGAAAAAGATTGCTCTTTCCTGTATGATAGGGAAAGAGCATTTTTATCATAATATCAAGCAGGAGCAATACTATGGCAGAGAAAAAACTGGTCGAAGAGATCACCTCGATGGACGAGGATTTTACCCAGTGGTACACCGATGTTGTTAAAAAAGCCGAGCTGATGGACTACTCGTCGATCAAGGGCTGTATGATCTTCAAGCCGAACGGCTACGCGATCTGGGAGAACATCCAGCGGCTGCTGGACGCACGCTTTAAAAAGACGGGCGTGGAAAATGTTTACCTCCCGATGTTCATTCCCGAGAGCCTGTTGGAAAAAGAAAAGGATCACGTCGAAGGTTTTGCTCCGGAGACGGCCTGGGTGACACATGGCGGAGAGGAGGAGCTGGTGGAGCGGCTGGCGGTCCGTCCGACATCGGAAACGTTGTTCTGCGATCTGTATCACAATATCGTTCAGTCCTACCGTGATCTGCCGAAGGTATATAACCAGTGGTGCTCTGTTGTCCGTTGGGAAAAGACGACGCGTCCGTTCCTTCGTTCTTCCGAGTTCTTATGGCAGGAGGGACACACGGCGCACGCAACGGCCGAGGAGGCTGAGGAGCGTACGATCCAAATGCTGAATGTTTATGCGGATTTCTGCCGTGAGGATCTTGCGATCCCGATGATCAAAGGGCGAAAGACAGACAAGGAGAAGTTTGCCGGCGCGGAGGCAACCTATACGATCGAGGCACTGATGCATGACGGTAAAGCGCTTCAGTCGGGAACGAGCCATAACTTCGGAGACGGTTTTGCGCATGCGGTTGACATTACATATACGGATAAGGACAACAAGCTGTCCTATGTTCATCAGACCTCATGGGGCGTATCGACGCGTCTGATCGGTGCGCTTATCATGGTGCACGGTGACGATTCCGGTCTGGTCCTGCCGCCGCATGTAGCGCCGGTACAGGTGATGGTGATCCCGATCCGTCAGGACGCGGACGGTGTAGCGGATGCGGCGAATGGCATCCGGGAGAGTCTGGCAAAAGGCGGTCTGCGTGCGAATGCCGATCTTTCCGACAAGCGCCCCGGATGGAAATTCTCCGAAGCAGAGATGCGTGGAATACCGCTTCGGATCGAGATCGGACCGAAGGATGTGGAAAGCGGTCAATGTGTGCTGGTCCGTCGCGACACGAGAGAAAAGGTGACGGTGGCGATCGACGACGCCTGTGAAAAAGCAGCCGAGCTTTTGGAAGTGATCCAGGCAGATATGCTCAGCCGTGCCGAGGCGCATCTGAACAGTCACATTTATGAGGCGTTTTCATACGACGAGTTCAAAGATACGATCGAAAATAAGCCCGGTTTCATTCGCGCGATGTGGTGCGGCGAGGAAGCGTGTGAGCTTAAGATCAAGGAAGATACGACAGCGACGAGCCGCTGTATGCCGTTTGAACAGGATACGATTTCAGATACCTGCGTTTGCTGCGGCAAGCCGGCGAAGAAGCTGGTATATTGGGGGAAGGCATATTAAAATTTGTGAAATGCGCGAATTGGAGAGAAGAAATATCTTTGCTTAACATACAATTACCACAATCAGTTATTGATATCATTCATATGATCGAATCCCACGGACACGAAGCCTATGCGGTAGGCGGCTGTGTCCGTGACTGCATTCTAGGTAAGACGCCGAATGACTGGGATATCACAACTTCGGCAAGGCCAAAAGAGATCAAGGCTTACTTCAACAGAACGATCGACACCGGGATCGAACATGGAACGGTTACCGTGCGTATGCGA
This sequence comes from Lachnospiraceae bacterium, assembly GCA_017443685.1. Classification (GTDB taxonomy): domain Bacteria; phylum Bacillota; class Clostridia; order Lachnospirales; family Lachnospiraceae; genus RGIG4930. The sequence goes on from JAFSYD010000080.1 coordinate 1,888, forward strand.
GGGGAAAGCTTTGAGGTGACGACGTATCGGATCGACGGGGATTATGAAGATGGCAGACATCCGAAAGAAGTGACGTTTACCGGAAAGCTGAGTGACGATCTGCTGCGCCGTGACTTTACGGTGAACGCGATGGCGTATCATCCCGTTAAGGGGCTTGTTGATATCTTTGGTGGCTACGATGACTTAAACGGGAAGGTGATCCGTGCGGTCGGTGATCCGACGGCCCGCTTTACGGAGGATGCGCTTCGGATGCTCCGTGCGATCCGCTTTGCTGCGAAGTTAGACTTTACCATAGAAGAAGCGACCTATGATGCGGTTCGCAAGATGTCAGCAAATCTGGCCAAAATCTCCCGGGAGCGTATCCAGGCCGAGATCGTAAAGCTGTTGCTTTCCGATCATCCCGAGCGGATGCGGGACGTATACCGAACGGGGCTTTCGGCTTCCTTTTTCCCTGAATGGGATGCGCTGTTTGCGACGCCGCAGCATTCGGTTCACCATTGCTTTGATGTTGGAGAGCATACGATCGCTGTATTATGTGCGCTGCCGCCGGAGAGGATCCTGCGGCTGGCCGGTGTCTTTCACGATATCGCAAAGCCGTTGACGCGACGGACGGATGCAAAGGGGAGGGATCATTTTGTCGGTCACCCGCAGCTTGGGGCGCAGATGACAAAGGATATTCTGCGTCGAATGAAATTCGATAATGCGACGATCGATACGGTAAGCGCACTCGTCAAATACCACGATGAGCGCCCCGCGCCGACAAAACGGAATATGCGCAGGCTTGCTGCACGGATCGGATCGGATCGGATGGAGGCGCTTTTTACCTTGAAGGAGGCTGACATCGTCGGGCAGAGTGATCATGAGCGCGAGGAGAAGCTGCAATCGGTGAAAAAGATGCGCGAAGAGTATCTTAGCGTTGTCTCAGAGGGGGAAGCCGTGCGGATTTCGGATCTGGCGATCAACGGAAAGGATCTTTTGGACGCAGGAATACCGCAAGGACGAGAAATAGGTGAAATATTAAAATTGCTTTTGAAAAAAGTGGTAGACACGCCCGAAGAAAATAATCGAACATATTTGCTCGAACAAGCGTGGTTATATCACGAATTAAAAAGATAATAGTAAATTGTGATATGTCTCAACAGGATAAAAATGAACAGTTGACGCAGGATGCAACAAGGTGATCGAGTGCCGGCTACTGTCCGAGAACGAAATGATCGTGTCGCAGTACCGGCATCCGGCCGAGCAGAGCAAGTCATCAGGAGGGAATCTGATATGAGGATTTTTCCAATTAAAAATTGTGTCGTCATGTTTGCAGCGGTACTTCTTTTTGTCGGATGCATGACAGGCTGTGCTGACGACGGGCATAATAAAAGCGACGGCGCCCTTCTGATGTCACAGACCAATGACAGTCAGGATGCGGACGACGGAGAAGAAGCTGCGGAAGACGATGAAGCGAAGGAGGAAGAGGCTGACGGCCGGGATGCGGATGGAACTGACGCGGGTCAGGATGAGGATGCATACAGAAAGAAGGCCGAAGAGCTGCTTTCCGAGGGGAATCTGTACATTTTAACAGATCTGGATACAGAGGCGGAGCAGCTGACGTTAAAGAGCATTCCGAACGGGAAGCGGCTGCGATATCGTTACACCCTGGGCACGCGATTTTTAAATAAGTATAACGAGGTACAGAGCGAAAGCAATTTTGTGCCGGGTGTGGTGGTTTCCATCGAAAAGAACGCCGAAAATGTGCTGGAAACGGTCACAATGAACGGTGATGTGTGGGTGGTGGAGAATTTAAAGAACTACTCGATCGACGAAGACCGGGGTATTTTTACCATCGGACAGACACGGTACCGACTGTCAGATCTGACTGAGGTTTTTGCGAACGGGGGAGAGGCGTCGATAGGTGATATCCGTGAATCAGACATCCTGCGCGTGGTCGGCTGGGAAAAGGACATTCTGTCCGTATCCGTGACGACGGGGCACGGTTATCTTGCGCTTGTGAATACGATCCTTTTCGACGACAGTATCATAAGCATCGGCGGCAAGATCCATATGCGCGTTACCGCGAACACGACGGTCGAGCTGACCGAAGGGGAATATGTGGTGACGGCGGCAAAGGACGGATACGGCGGCCAGGCAACGGTGGAGATCAAAAGCAACGAGCAGACCGTGCTTGATATGGCGCAGCTGAAGGGCGACGGGCCGAAGAAATGCAAGATCCGCTTTGTGATCGAAGCTGAGGGCGCAAGAGTGTTCATCGATCACGAGGAAGTTCCTGTGGAGAATGAGGTAGAGGTTACCTACGGACAGCACAGGCTTAAGGTCATAGCAGACGGCTACGAACCCTGGGAAAAGGCGCTTGTCGTCAATTCGCCGACCGCGCAGCTGGAGCTTTCGTTGGTATCGAACGGACAGGCGCAAAAAAAGGCGGAATATTCGGGCAACAGCCAGGCAGGCGGCACGAGCGGAGCAGATGCAGCCTCCAATACAAATGCGGCCGATTCGGGAAGTTCAGAAGGATCGTCTGCTGAAAGCAGTACCTCGTCGTCGGGGGCTTCTTCGTCGGAAGCATCCGGCACAAATGCGGCAGCCGGTTCTTCCGCAAGTACCGCGACTTCGGGCACAACGGAAGAAGAGCGGCGCAATGCGGAAATTGATTATCTGACCACATTATCGAATATGATCTCGACTCTGACGGGGAATTAATACAGGATGATTACAAAATGTTAAGAAATTTTTTATAAAATGTGACAAAAACGCGCAAAAATAGGCATTTTTCCTTGACATAGCAGGCTAAAAACGTTATAACATTTGAGTAAGTTATTTGGAAAATAGCCCAAATGGCTGTATTCATTATTAGTTCCAGAGGAGGAAATTAAGTTATGAACAAGGCAGAGTTAGTTGCGGCAATGGCTGATAAGGCTGGTATTTCTAAGAAGGATGCTGAGAGCGCTTTAAAGGCATTTACGGATGTTGTTGCGGAAGAGTTGAAGAAGGGCGAGAAGATCCAGCTGGTAGGCTTTGGAACGTTCGAGGTTTCCAAGAGAGCTGCTCGTACCGGCCGTAATCCGCAGACGGGCGAAGAGATGAAGATTGCTGCATCGGTAGCGCCGAAGTTCAAGGCAGGCAAGGCTTTGAAGGACAT
>JAFSYD010000081.1 GCA_017443685.1 Lachnospiraceae bacterium
AAAGGACGTATCCGCGCCATCGACTGTTACCTCTGTAAGAACAAACGGATAGTCCCCCGTTTTTTGGAGTTTTGAAATAATATCAGCTTCGGATGTCGGCTTTGTCCGCGCCGCCGCAAGGGGTGTCGCGCCGTGTGATTCCCCGACATTTGCCACGTTCGGGACACTTTCCGCCGCATAAAAGCTGACAGAAAGCGGTGCCCCTGCCAGTACGCTAACCTTTGCGGACACCGGCAGTTTTAATGGCGTAAGCTGCGGCTCCTCCTCCGCGCTGCGCTTATGTGCCGAATTGGTGTATGCCATCATCGCCGTGTCGTTTCGCCTGTAATAATAGGCATTGGTAAAGCCGTTCCGATTGCCCGCGTCAAGCAAACGCCTGCGGTCCTTTTCCTCTACAAAATACTGCGCCTCGTCTGACCGGTCGATATATTCCCGGTAAACCTCCGTTACCGTCGCCGCATAAGAAAGGCTCTTCATCCGCCCCTCGATCTTCAATGACGCCACGCCGGCCTTTTTTAAGGCGTAAAGGTCGTCGATCCCGCACAGATCCTTCGGGGACAGCGGATACGCGCCGGGTGCTTTTACCGTTTTTTCTTTTGCATCCTTAACCTCATAAGCCAGACGGCAGGCCTGTCCGCAGGCGCCCCGGTTTCCGCTGCGGCCTCCGATCATCGATGACATCAGGCACTGCCCCGAATAACAGACGCAAAGCGCCCCATGGACGAACACCTCGAACTCAACATCCACTGCTTCGTGAATGGCCGCCATTTCAGCAATTGAAAGCTCCCGTGCCAAAACAATCCGCGACGCACCGGCGTTTTTCAGCAGCGCCGCACCGTGCCGGGAGGTCACATTCATCTGTGTGCTTGTATGAATGGGAAGCTCGGGAAAATGCTGCCGTAAAAATGAAAAAACGCCGAAATCCTGCACCAGCACGGCGTCAAGTCCATGCCGGTACAATGGCTCGATCGTCTGATAGAGCATCCGCTCCAACTCGGCGTCCTTAAGAAGCGTATTGACCGTCATATACGCCCTTTTCCCGAAGATGTGCGCGTAGTCGATCAATGAAAGGATCTCATTTTCGTCAAAATTATCCGCATACGCCCGTGCGCCGAATTTTTTCCCGCCGAAATACACCGCATCCGCGCCGCAGGAAAAAACCGCTTTGGCTGATGTAAGATTTTTCGCCGGTGCCAGCAGCTCCATAGACCCTTATCCACCTCACTTCGTTCGTCAGACAGAACGATTATAATAAAAATAGCGGGACGGCTGCCCGTCCCGTAAAACCAACCAAAATAATACCGCGCTTATACATCCATAGAGCCAAGCAGCGCATCCTGCAGAGATGCCTCTAACTTCTCCTTAGTGTGCAAAAGCTCCTTCTTCTCGCTTTCCAGGCTGTCGATCGTCTCCTGTAAGGCGTCAAAACGCACCTGATCGGAGATCAGATCGTGCTTTAAATCGTAAAGCTCCTTTTCCTTCTGCTCCATATCCGCTTCGAACTTTTCCACCTGATCGCGCACCTTGAAATAATCATCCGCGATGTTCAGCTGGATCAGCGTCGCCTTCATATCCTGCGGCAGCCGCTTAAAGCCATCCACCTCATTAAATTCTGCGATCTTGTTGTTGATATAACCTGCAACCTTCTGAAGATATTCCTCTTCTTCATAGCCGCTCAATGTATAAAGCTTTCCGCCAATAACAACTTCAGCACTCTTCTTTGCGGACATACTGATTCTCCCTTACCAAGTCACACACACCAACGCCCGGCTGGCTTATCATCGCGCAGTCACACAATGCGCCCATTTAAGCCGCAGTCACAAAGATATTATATAGTTACCGGAGAATAAAAACAACTATAATTTGAAAAAATTACAGGATAACTGCTCGTTACGTTATCATTCAGCGCTTTACCGGTATTCGCTTTACGACGGTATTCTCTGCGCTAATCCACCGGCAGTCCAAAATGCAAAAACGCCTCTTCCGTCGCCACCCTGCCTTTGGGGGTCCGGTTGATCAGTCCGTTCTGTACCAGATACGGCTCGTAAACGTCTTCGATCGTCCCTGCATCCTCGCCGATCGAGGCGGCAAGGGTATCCAATCCCACCGGTCCGCCGCCGAATTTTTCGATGATCGTAAGCAGGATGTTCCGGTCATTCTTATCGAGTCCCATAGTGTCCACTTCTAAAAGATCCAGGCCCTCTTTCGCGATCTCCTCCGTGATCACCCCGTCGTATCGTACCTGTGAATAATCGCGCACCCGCTTTAACAGGCGGTTCGCCAGCCGCGGCGTTCCTCGTGAGCGTCGCGCAAGCTCATAGGCGCCGTTCTCCTCCATCTCTACGCCGAGCT
>JAFSYD010000082.1 GCA_017443685.1 Lachnospiraceae bacterium
CAAGGGAACGCGCACGGTCGGAAAGCTCCTCCGCGCCCACCACCTTCGCCGAGCTCTTTAAGGCATGCACCTTTGTCTGGTAATTCTCCCAGTCCCCGCTGTCATAATAGCCGCGGATCTCATCGCATTTGGCGTCGATGGTATCCAGGAAAAACTTAAGCACATTCCGGTACATTTCCTCGGAGCCCGCATACTCGATCCCGTCCCGGATGTTTAAGTATCCCTTTTCCTCGAATATCGCAAACCCGGCATATTCACTCTCCGTCGCACTTTCGGTATCTTCCGTTTTCTGCACCATTTCGGGCGGCAGGTATTTTACCAGAAGCTTCTCTAAGCGTGCACCGTTGACCGGCTTTACCAGATAGTCGTTAAATCCGGCTGCAATATACTCCTCTCTTGCACCGGCAACCGCATTTGCGGTAAGCGCAATGCAGGGCTTATCCACGTTCGGATTCTCTTTGTCCGCCCGCAGGCAAACGATCATTTCCATCCCGTCCATCACCGGCATTCGGTGGTCGATCAAAAGCAGGTCATATTCCTTTTACGCCGCCATAGACAGCGCCTGCTTCCCATCCGCGGCGGTGTCGATCTGAAGCTGCGTATTCTTCAAAAGGCCCTTCGTCACCATAAGGTTCATCTCGGTGTCATCCACGAGCAGCACCTTCGCCTCCGGTGCGATAAACGTAAGGCGGTACTTCTCCTGCTGTTCCGATAAGTCCTCGATCGAATGCTCGAACTTGCCGATCGGCTCCCAGTCAAGCACCTCCTGGCAAAGAACAAAGGAAAAGCAGCTGCCTTTCCCGTATTCGCTTTGCACCTCAAGGTGGCTTTCCATCATTTCCAAAAGCCGCGTCACGATGTTCATCCCAAGGCCCGTGCCCTCGATCGTCCGGTTCCTGACCTGATCGATCCGTTCGAAGGCCCGAAACAGCTTTTCGATGTCCTCTTCCCTGATCCCGATGCCGGTATCCTTCACCGCCACCGCAAGATCGATCGCGTCATCCCCCACTTTACGATAATCCACGGACAGGGTTACACTGCCCTCCCTCGTGTATTTTACCGCATTGGTCAAAAGATTGACGATCACCTGCGCAATCCGCACCGCGTCGCCGAAAAGCGAGTGGGGAATGTCTTCATTGACTTCGGTCTTAAACTCCAGCCCCTTCGCCGTCGCCCGCGCATTCACCATACCCACCATATCCGCGATCAGAAGCGCTAAGTTGTAACCGTCCGGCACCAGCTCCATCTTCCCTGCCTCGATCTTGGAAAAATCAAGAACGTCGTTGATCTGGGACAAAAGGGCGTTGCCCGCCCGCTGGATGTTGATCGCGTATTTGCGCAGCACGGGATCGTTCGTTTCCCTTAGGATCAGTTCATCCATCCCGAGGATCGTGTTGATCGGGGTGCGGATCTCATGGGACATATTGGCAAGGAAATCGCTTTTCGCCTTCGTCGCTTCCTCTGCGGCAGCTTTTGCCGTCGTAAGCTGCAGATTCGCTAACGTAAGCTCGCGTGTCTTGGATCGTACCATCTTTTCGAGTACTTCGTTTTGCGTATCACTCCACTCGCCCGTGTACAAAATGTACCCCATGATGATATAGGCCAAAAGCGTGATGATGATATAGGTTGCTTCCATTGCATGCAAAAGCCCGAATACCACGGCAAAAATATCCGCCGTGATCGCGATCAGGCACACAATAACGGTCATACGCATGGATTCCTTCGTATAACGGCGCCGGCGGAAATCAAAAACATATCTTTTCTGCACCTGGATCGTGACGCCCGCTGTCATCATAAGCACCAGCACAAGATATAACAGATCACCGGTCATGCTGTCCGGCTCCCTTCCGAGAGCTTCATCGAACAGATAACGGATATCCATCACCTCATAGGTGATCATGCCGATCGTGATCAGAAACGTCCCTCGCCGTACCTGTTCCCACCCCGCGATATGGATCGTCTGCAGACTCATCATAATGACGTAAAACGCGATGAAAATAAATGTCAGGTACGAAAACTGCTCGACATTTTGAA
>JAFSYD010000083.1 GCA_017443685.1 Lachnospiraceae bacterium
AAAGCAGCGGCTTAATCTCGGCAAGCTTCGGCGCCGGAACGCTCTCGCCGTTGATCTTCGCCTGCGCGCGTCCGCCCGCGATCCTGCGGGATAAGATCACCTCGCCGTCATAGACCGCAACATCACGCATCTTAAGCGCTTCTGTCGTCGCCTCGTCTTCGATGCAAAACACCGCTTCGACTAACGCGTCTTTCGTATCATCGCGCACCATGTCCTTTTCCAGCTTTCCGCCGACGGCAAGTGACAGTGCGCCTAAAATGATCGACTTCCCGGCTCCCGTTTCCCCTGTCAGAATGTTAAGACCTCTGGTAAAATCGATCTCCTCCTCATCGATCAGTGCTAAATTTTTCACATGTAAGCTTTGCAGCATATCTTTACTCCTCGTTTCAAAATGCAGCAAATCGTAAGTATGTTGTAAGCAATCTATCAGCTACTCTTCCCGCATCTTCCTTCGGATGCGTTCCAGAAAGCTCATATCGGTAAAACGGATCATCCGTACCTTATCCTTCGCCCGGCGTACAAAAACGCGCATCCCCGGACGGAGCACATCTGCCATTTCCCCGTCGAAGCTGACCGCGGCAGACGGCTCATCGTCGTCATGCCGCCGGCAGATCTCCAGCGCGATCCGATCCGATGCATCCAGCACCATGCTTCGCGTATTTAACGTGTGCGGATTGATCGGCGTCATTAAGATCACGTCCGTCTTCGGGTCCACGATCGGGCCCTTCGCGGACATATTATACGCCGTTGAGCCCGTCGGCGTCGCGAAGATCATCCCGTCGCCGTTAAACGAATACAGAAGCTGCCCGTTGATATACACGCGGATGTGCATCACCAAAAGACCGATGTTCGAGGAAATGACGACGTCATTTAAGGCACGCATATGCTCGCCGCGTCCCCCGGTCTCATCCTCGATGTGTCCGCTTAAAAGCATCCGCTCTTCGATGGTAAAATGATCCGCGACAAGATCCTCTATGGCGTCGAACACCGAGCGCTCGTCCAGGTCGCAAAGATATCCCAAATGCCCGCGGTTCACCCCGACAAGCGGAATATTATGATCCAGCGCGATCTTCGACGCGCCGATCAGGGTTCCGTCTCCGCCCACCGTAATGATGCACTGCACGTCATCGGGCAGACGGACGCCCTTCGGGTTCTTCATCCAGTCGCCCTCGTATATCCCGCAGGACGCGCCCTTTTCTTCGATCGCCGCAACGATCCGCGGCAGCAATCCGCTCGCGCGGGTGCGGTCATTGGCTATGATGAGAAAATGTTTCATGTGCTTCTCCACAGACGGCGGCAGCATCAACGGCTGCTTCCTCGCCGCCCTTTGCCAGATACAACAGATATTCGATATTCCCTTCCGGTCCGCGGATGGGGGAAAAGGAAAGCCCCCGTATCACAAAGCCGGTGCTTATGCCCGCCGCAATGACCTTTTCAATGACTTCCAGATGTACCTTTTTATCACTCACCACGCCCTTTTTCCCGACCTTATCCCGTCCGGCCTCGAACTG
>JAFSYD010000084.1 GCA_017443685.1 Lachnospiraceae bacterium
GGACGGCACGGTCAAGAGCCGCATTGTTCCGACGCTGACCCCCGGCTCCATCGCCACCGACCCGCGTTCCTGCACGCAGTACATCGTCACGGAATACGGTATGGTCAACCTCAAGGGCCTGTCCACATGGGAGAGGGCAGAGGCGCTGATCGGCATAGCGCATCCCGATTTCCGCGAGGATCTGATCGCTTCCGCGGAGAAAATGGGGATCTGGCGCAAGAGCAACCGTTGATTTGTTGTCACGCAAAAAGAGAAGGATATCCCTGCGGATATCCTTCTCTTTTTGAATAAAATTTTATATGTTATCTCGGTAAATTATGCTTGCATATTGCAGGGAAATGCGGTAAAATAATAGCGGGTTAGTATAACTATGCATTTTTTCCAATAGTCGAATACCTGTTTTGCAGATTCTTCAGAAAGGAGGTGGGCAGGATGTATTCGATTGGTGACAAAATCGTGCATCCGATGCACGGCGCCGGTGTGATCGAGCGCATCGTTGACGAAAAGATCAGCGGAAAACTGATCCAGTTCTATGTATTCAAAATGCCCGTCTCCGGCTTGACGCTGAAGATACCGACCGCCAATACCGAAGCCATCGGCATCCGGAGCATCCTTTCTGCGGACGCGATCGAGGCGGTCATCTCCAAGATCCCCGGTCTCGGCGTGGATATGACTGCCAATTGGAACCACCGTTACCGCGAGAATATGGAGCGCATCAAAAGCGGCAATCTGGTCGAGGTATCCGGCGTGATCAAGGCTTTGATGCACCGTGACAACGAACGCGGCCTTTCCAACGGCGAGCGGAAAATGCTCCACAGTGCAAAGCAGATCCTGATTTCCGAAATCGTGCTTTCCGAGGGAATGGAATATTCCGACGCGGAGGCGCGTATCAATGCCGTGATGATGGCAAAGGAGAGCGCGTGCGAATGAAGTTCTGGCAAAAACTGTTCCCCGATCATCGTTCTGTAAAGCCCCGCTGCTCGGCAATTATCGCCGCAGCGGGTTCTTCTCGTCGTATGGAAGGGGAGAACAAACTGCTGCTGCCGCTGGGCGGAAAACCCGTTCTGGCGCACACCCTGCAAGCTGTTGACGCTGCCGCCGGTGTGGACGAGATCATCATCGCCGCGCGAGAAGAGGATCTTGTCCGTTTTGCGGAGCTTTGCAAGACATGGGGGATCAAAAAGCCGGTCAAGGTCGTTGCCGGCGGAAAAACGCGGGAAGAATCCGTTCTCCGCGCCGCCATCGAGGCGGATCCCGACGCCAATCTGCTTGCCGTGCAGGACGGCGCACGCCCCTTCACCACGCCGGAGCTGATCGACGATGTCATTGAATCAGCGCGCATGCATTTTGCCGCGGCCCCCGCGCTTCCGGTCAAGGACACGATCAAGGTCGCGGTGGACGGTATCGTGCGCAATACGCCGGATCGTTCGCTGCTCTACACCGTGCAGACACCGCAGGTGTTCGATGCGCAGCTTCTGCGCGCAGCCCTGACCTCCGCCATAGAGGCAGGAGCAGTTCTGACCGACGATTGTTCTGCTGTGGAGCGGCTTGGCAAGGAAATATACTTGACAGAAGGTTTGGAAGAAAACATCAAGATCACCACGCCGTGGGACATGATTCTGGCGGAGGCGATCCTGAAGAGGAAAGAGGGTTGACCCCATCTTTTACTTTGCACGGAGGAAAACATGACAAATTTACGCATCGGTCACGGTTATGACGTTCACCGCCTCACGACAGGCCGCAAGCTGATCCTCTGCGGCGTACAGATTCCGCACGAATACGGGCTGGATGGACACTCCGACGCGGACGTGCTGATCCATGCCATCATGGACGCCCTGCTCGGCGCGGCGGCATTGGGGGACATCGGTAAGCATTTCCCCGACAGCGACCCGGCCTACAAGGGCATATCCAGTGTGCCGCTTCTTCGCTTGGTGGGCGCTCTGCTGCGCGACAAAGGCTATTCGATCGTCAACATTGACGCGTCGGTACTGGCGCAAGCGCCCAAGCTCGCGCCGCACATCGAGGCAATGCGCCGCTGTATCGCCGAGGCGCTGGAGCTTGATGTTATGCGCGTCAGCGTCAAAGCGACCACCGAGGAGGGCTTAGGCTTTACCGGAGAGCGGAAAGGCATCGCCGCCCACGCCGTGGCGTTGATTGAAAAAAACTAA
>JAFSYD010000085.1 GCA_017443685.1 Lachnospiraceae bacterium
TACCGCAGTCTGATAAGGAAGGGCGTAAAAATGCTCATTCGGGAATATATTGAAGATATAGAAGAAAAGACATTAAGTCCATATGCGACACTGAGCCGGAATTCACGCGGACGGGACGCCGAGGAAGAGCAGTGCGACATCCGTCCGCTGTTTCAGCGGGACCGTGACCGGATCCTCCACTGCAAGGCGTTTCGAAGATTGAAGAATAAGACGCAGGTCTTTTTGGCACCGCGGGGCGATCATTACCGTACGCGCCTGTCTCATACCTTAGAGGTATCGCAGAACGCGCGTACGATCGCGAAGGCGCTTCGGATGAATGAGGATCTGGTCGAGGCCATCGCATTGGGACATGATCTCGGGCATACCCCCTACGGGCACGCCGGAGAAGCGGTGCTGGACGAGCTTTCGTCCGAAGGCTTCGTCCACAGAGAGCAGAGCGTGCGCATCGTTGAGAAGCTCGAGCGCGATGGCGCCGGGTTGAACCTCACCTGGGAGGTGCGGGACGGCATCCGCAATCATCAGACGGATTCGATGCCGGCGACACCCGAGGGGCAGATCGTACGCATCTCGGATAAGATCGCGTATGTCAATTCGGATATCGATGACGCGATCCGCGCAAGGATATTGAAGGAAGAAGATATTCCCCGGGACATCCGCAGTACGCTGGGAGATTCGGTGCGGAAGCGTCTGGATCACCTGATCCACGACGTGATCACGAACAGCGCGGATTCGCCGGTGATCGCGATGTCAAAAGAGGTCGAGGCCGCGATGTTTGACCTTCGTAAGTTCCTGTTTGCTCACGTTTACCGTAACCCGGAGGCGAAGGGCGAGGAGGTCAAGGCTAAGCGGATGATCCGCATGCTCTATGAGTATTATGCCCAGCATAATGACGCGCTTCCCGCGAAGTATTATCAGAAGATCACAGACGGCTCGGAAACGAACGAACGCGTGATCTGCGACTACATTTCCGGGATGACCGATCCGTACGCGAACGCGAAATTTCAGGAATTTTTCATGCCGGCGTCCTGGGAAGAAGAGCTGTAAGAGGCGTATGTTTGAGGTTGTGCGAATGCGCCAAAGGAAGATGGGAAGGGTATCATGCCGTATTATTCCGATGAGATACTTGACGAGGTGCGGAATGCGAACGACGTTGTTGACGTGATCTCTCAATATGTACAACTGAAGAAAAAGGGGAACGACTATTTCGGTCTGTGCCCCTTTCATACGGAGAAGACCGGATCTTTTTCCGTCAGCCGAACGAAGCAGATGTACTACTGTTTCGGCTGTGGAGCCGGGGGCAACGTGATCACTTTTTTACGGAATTACGAGAATCTGACGTTTTCCGAAGCGGTCGAACAGCTGGCCGGGCGTGCGGGGATCGCGCTGCCGCAGCAGGAGATGAGCCGCGAGCAGCAGGAGCGGGCAGACCGGAGGAGCAGGATTTTGATGATCCATAAGGATGCCGCCGTATACTTTTACAAGCTGCTGCGAAGCGAACACGGGAAGGACGCTTACGATTATTTTAAAAAGCGCGAGCTTTCCGACGAGACAATGCAAAGCTTCGGTCTGGGCTTTGCGGGCAGACGCCCCGGTGAGCTGTATAAATTCTTAAAGTCCAGGGGCTATGAAGACGATATAATAAAAGACAGCGGTCTTGTGACGCTCGACGAAAAGCGAGGCGGAAGGGACAAATTCTGGAACCGTGCGATGTTTCCGATCATGGACGCCAATTCGAAGGTGATCGCCTTCGGCGGGCGCGTGATGGGCGAGGGAGAGCCGAAGTATCTGAACTCTCCGGAGACGGTGATCTTTGATAAGAGCCGGACGCTCTACGGTCTGCATCTTGCAAGGAAGACCAGGCGGAAAGAGATGATCCTCTGCGAGGGGTATATGGATGTGATCGCCCTCCACCAGGCGGGCTTTGACAATGCGGTCGCCTCACTCGGGACATCGCTGACGCCGGGGCATGCCGCCCTGTTAAAGCGATACACCTCCGATGTGTACCTTAGCTATGACAGTGACGGCGCCGGATGCAAGGCGGCGCTGCGGGCGATCCCGATCCTGCGGGAAGCGGGGCTTGTCTGCAGGGTCATCAATATGGAGCCTTACAAGGATCCCGACGAGTTTATCAAAGGTCTCGGGAAGGACGCGTACGAAGAGAGGATCGCACAGGCCGAGAATGCGTTTATGTTCTCGGTGCGGATGGAAGAACGTAAATTTGACGTTAAGGACCCCGACGCGAAGACGGCGTTTCATCGGGCGATCGCGGCGAAGATATTAGAGTTCCCTGAGGAGATCGAGCGGAAGAATTACATCGACGCGGTCTGCCGGCAATACGAGATCTCCCTGCCCGCGATGGAGCAGCTCGTGACGCATCTTGCGGCAGACGGTTATCACAGAAGAAGCCACTCATCCCGGCAGACGGACGAAGCACCGAAGCGGCGCAGGCGTGCCGGAGCGCCGGAGGGTCTGCGCGAGGCGCAGCGCCTTCTTTTGACAAGACTCTGCGAGGCGCCGCAATTGTATCCGCAGGTGCGCAAAGCCATCGACCCGGAGGACTTTACCGAGGGGCTGTACCGGGATGTGGCAAGGATGCTTTTTGCACAGATCGAAGAAAGCGGACGCGCCGATCCGGCGGCCATCGCGGAGCGTTTCCGCGAGGACGAAGACCAGCGGGAGATCGGTGCGATGTTCCATACGACGATCGCGAAAGAGGAGAGTGCCGAGGAGCAGAAAAAGATGCTCGAAGAGGTGGTGATGCGCCTGCTTCGGGAGGGGCTCAACTACAAGTCACAGAGCGTCGGTGAAGGGGGTACAAGCTACAATGACATCTTAAAAGAGAAAAAAAGGATCGAACAGATGCAGCGAGGGGGCATCTTTTAACAGGCGGTACGAAATGTGCCGGCGATCCGGGACGCCCACAGCGGACGTATAGACGAGGATGGGGCAGCAGGAGCAGGTTGTTTTGCCTGCGGCTCATAAGGAAACAGGAGAATATCATGGCGGAGAAAAAGAAGGAATCAGTAGAGAAAAACGACAAGGTCGCGATGTACGAAAAGAAGCTCCAGGAACTTTTAGAGCTTGCGAAAAAGCGCAGGAACGTGCTCGAATACAATGAGGTCAGCGACAAGTTCAAGGATATGTCCTTAAACAGTGAGCAGTATGACAAGATCCTGGCTTTTTTGGACGCGAAGAACATCGATGTCCTGCGAACGGACGATGAGCCGGATGATGATATTATTTTGGATGAGGAAGATGAGGTCGAGGTATCGGAGCTTGACCTTACGATCCCGGACGGCATATCGATCGAGGATCCGGTGCGGATGTATTTAAAGGAGATCGGCAAGGTGCCGCTGTTGTCCGCGGACGAGGAGATCGAGCTGGCAAAGCGGATGGAGCTCGGGGATTCCGAGGCGAAAAAGAAGCTTGCGGAAGCGAATCTTCGTCTCGTGGTATCCATCGCAAAGCGCTATGTCGGACGCGGGATGCTGTTTTTGGACCTGATCCAGGAAGGAAATCTTGGTCTGATCAAAGCGGTGGAAAAGTTCGATTACCGCAAGGGATATAAGTTCTCGACCTATGCGACGTGGTGGATCCGCCAGGCGATCACGCGGGCGATCGCGGATCAGGCGCGTACGATCCGTATCCCGGTGCATATGGTAGAGACCATCAACAAGCTGATCCGTGTATCCCGCCAGCTTTTGCAGGAGCTTGGCCGTGAACCGACGCCGGAGGAGATCGCCGAGGAAATGGAGATCCCGGTAGAGCGTGTAAGGGAGATCCTGAAGATCTCGCAGGAGCCGGTGTCGCTTGAGACGCCGATCGGTGAGGAAGAGGATTCGCATCTGGGCGATTTCATCCAGGATGATAATGTTCCGGTGCCGGCGGATGCGGCGACGTTTACCCTGTTAAAGGAGCAGCTCGAAGAGGTGCTGGGAACGCTGACCGAGAGGGAGCAGAAGGTGCTGATCCTGCGCTTCGGATTGGAGGACGGCAGGAGCCGGACTTTAGAGGAAGTCGGACGGGAATTCAATGTCACGCGTGAGCGTATCCGGCAGATCGAGGCGAAGGCGCTGCGGAAGCTCAGACATCCGTCGCGCAGCCGGAAGCTGAAGGATTATCTTGAATAAGGAATTACGTATCGAAGCGCAGGATGACGTGCGGGAGAGCCGCTTCGGGGACACCGGCGTGCTCCGCGGGAATGCGCGGTTATTGGCGGCTGCCGGGATGATCGCGGATTGGGTGAACGGCTGCGTGGATCGCACATTGGCAGACGGTTCGGACATTGGTGACGGACGGGATGCGGCCGGCCGGGATGGATGCGGTACCGCGGACAGACGATCCGGACGGGATGCGGCAGACGGCGCAGAAGCCCCGGCGGCGAACCGACGGAAGGTTGTTTTCGCGGACATTGGCACCGACCACGCGTATCTGCCGATCGCGCTTTGTGAGGCGCATGTTGTGGATCGCGCGATCGCCGCGGACGTAAAGGAAGGCCCGCTTGCCATTGCGAAGACGCATATTGCGGGGGCCGGATTAAGCGACAGGATCGAACCGCGGCTGTCGGACGGGTTATCGAATATTGCCCCGGGCGAGGCGGACGTGATCGCGATCTGCGGGATGGGCGGCGAGCTTTTGCTTCGCATTTTAGAAACGAATATTCCGGCCGCGAAGGCGGCAGAGTATCTGGTGCTCGGGCCGCAGTCTAAGGTGCGCAAGGTGCGCGTCGGCTTGCGGGAGAGGGGCTTTCGGATCATCACTGAAGATATGGTGTCCGCGGACGGGAAGTATTATCCGCTGATCGGGGCTGTGCCGAAGAAGAATGAGGTACCGCAGGCAGGTAAAGCGGCGGATGAGGAGCTTTTTGACCGATACGGATATGATCTTTTACGAAAGCGCCATCCGGTATTACGGTCGTTTTTAAAGAAGGAAAAGACCAGGCTTACGGAGATCAAAAGCCGGACGACGGGGGCGCGAAGACAGGGGATCGAGCATCAGCTGCTTCTTTGCGAACGGGCGCTTCTATGGATGACGGAGGATATTTAAGGCGGGGTATTGCATTTTGTACATACTGTGACAGATACGGGGATAATTTATGACGGTAGGGGATATTCAAAAAAAGCTGGATGCGCATTCGCCGGAACGCTGTGCCTGCGGCTGGGATAACGTGGGACTTCTTGTGGGCGATGCGGATATGGAGGTATCGCGGATCTATGTGGCGCTGGACGCGACGGACGAGGTGATCGCCCACGCGATCGAACAGGACTGCCAAATGATCGTAACGCACCACCCGATGATCTTTTCGGGTTTAAAGCGCGTTGTAACAAGCGATTTTACCGGACGAAGGGTGATGGACTTAGTCTCGCACGGGATCGCTCTGTATGCGATGCATACGAATTTTGACATCTGTAAAATGGCGGAGCTTGCGGCATTAAAATTAGGCTTATCCGATACCGAACCGATCGAGGTAACGGGCGAAGACGAGGACGGTCCGGTCGGTATCGGTCGTGTCGGACGTCTGCCGCAGACGCTTAGGCTTAGGGCCTTTGCCGAAGAGGTGCGGGATGTGTTCGGGATCTCCCACGTGCGCGTTTTCGGGGATCCGGTGGAGCGCGTGCGGCGTGCGGCGGTCTGCCCGGGCTCGGGCAAAAGCGACATTGATGCGGCGATCGAAAAGGGCGCGGATGTCTACGTGACCGGTGACATCGATCTTCACAGCGGCATTGACGTGAATATGAAGGGGCTCTGCGTGATCGACGCGGGGCATTACGGCGTGGAGCATATTTTTATCGAATATATGCGGCGGTACCTGGAAAGCGCGACGGAGGCGGAGGTGTTTGCCGAACCGTTTTCGGAACCGTTTTGGATTGTATGACAAAACTAAGAGGGGGGTGTCGGATGGACTGTAAAGTAACATATCAGGGGAAGGAATTCGCGTTTGCGGAAGGCACGAAGTTTGCCGGGATCGCAAAAGAGCTTTTGGGCGAGGACATCAGAAGGGTGATGCTCGTATCCTACGCGGGCAGGCTTGCCGAGCTGTTTAAAAAGGTAAAGGGGGACGGCGAGATCCGCTTTCTTACGATGGAGGATAAGAACGGCCGCCGGGCTTACCGGCGGAGTGTCGTTTTTATGATGCAGGCGGCGGTCGAGCGGATGTATCCCGATGAGCGGATGGATGTGCGCGTGCATTTTTCGATCAGCTCTGGGTATTACTGCCGGATCTTTGACGAGGACGGCGATCTTGTGGTGATCAACGATGAGCTTCTTGACCGTCTGAAAGAGACGATGATGGAGATGGTCGCCGAGGACATCCCGTTTTTCAAATACGTCACACGGACGCAGACGGCGCAGAAGATGTTCGCGGATGAGGGCCTTCACGCAAAGGTACGGCTTTTGGATTACCGGACGAGTTCGAATATCAACATCTACGAGCTTGATGGCGGGCACGATTATTTTTACGGATATATGGCGCCTTCCACCGGCGGTCTGGGAGGTTTTGATCTGCTTTCGTATGAGGAAGGGTTCATTTTACAATTCCCGA
>JAFSYD010000086.1 GCA_017443685.1 Lachnospiraceae bacterium
CGACGCGTCGGAGTATATGTCGTGACCGTCGATCGCGACGTCGCCGGATGTTGCCGAAAGGCACCCGGTCATAATGTTCATCGTCGTGGATTTGCCCGCACCGTTCGGTCCCAAAAGCCCGTAAATCTTCCCTTCCGACAGGGAAAACGAAACATCACAAAGCGCTTCATGATCCCCGTACCGCTTGCATAAATTTGTTACTTCAACCATCGCAGCCTCCCATCACCCGGTCATTTCCAAAAAACAACCGTAAACACAAAAAGAAACAGAGGGTATCACCCGCAAGTCCCCCTCTGCTTCAAAATTATCATTTACCGATAAATGATATCACTCCTCTTCGGACCGTTCGACACCATCGTAATCGGAAATCCGATCTCCTTTTCGATAAACTCGATATACTTCCGGCAATTCTCGGGGAGCTTGTCATACTCCTTGATCCCGCTGATGTCGCATTTCCATCCCGGCAGTACGGTAAGCACCGGCTTTGCCTTATACAAAAGATGCGTCACAGGGAAATCCGTAATGACCTTCCCGTCTACCTCATATCCGGTGCAGACCGGGATCTCATCCAGATAGCCGAGCACATCCAGAACCGTAAACGCCACATCCGTCGTTCCCTGCAGGCGGCATCCGTACTTTGTCGCCACACAGTCGAACCAGCCCATCCGCCGCGGACGTCCCGTCGTCGCACCGTATTCGCCCTTGTTGCCGCCGCGCTTCCTGAGCTCTTCGGCCTCCGTCTCGTCCAGGATCTCACTGACAAAAGCACCCGCGCCAACCGCCGACGAATACGCCTTTACAACCGTAATGATCTGCCTGATCTCATATGGCGGGATCCCTGCTCCGATCGCGCCGTACGCCGCCAGCGTCGAGGAAGACGTGACCATCGGATAAATGCCGTGATCGGGATCCTTCAGTGTTCCGAGCTGTCCCTCTAAAAGAATCTCTTTTCCTTCTTTGATGGCATCCCAAAGGAACGCGGACACATCACACACATACGGTGCGATCATATCGCGGTACTCGTGCAGCTCCTCCAGAAGCTCCTTCGGATCCAGCGCCGGCTTATGATACAGATGCTCTAAGAGCACGTTCTTCTGCTCACACGTCCGCTCCACTTTTTCCTTTAAGGTATCCTCGTCAAAAAGCTCGCTGACCTGATAGCCGACCTTCGCGTATTTGTCCGAATAAAACGGCGCGATCCCCGACTTCGTGGAACCGAAGGACTTTTTACCGAGCCGCTCCTCCTCGTACTCATCAAACAGGATATGATACGGCATCACGATCTGCGCCCGGTCGGACACCTTGATCTTCGGTGCGGGTACGCCCTGTTCGGTGATGGAACGGATCTCGTTCACAAGCACCGGAATATTAAGAGCCACACCGTTGCCGATCACACTCGTCGTATGGTCGTAAAAAACGCCGGACGGTAAGGTATGCAGGGCAAATGTGCCGTAATCATTCACGATCGTATGCCCGGCATTCGCACCGCCCTGAAAACGAACGATGATGTCCGCCTTCTCGGCCAGCATATCCGTAATCTTTCCTTTGCCTTCGTCGCCCCAGTTAGCGCCGACAACTGCCTTTACCATTGTACGCTTCCTCCTAAATATTATCTATAAAACTCTTTGTCGCCGTGATCGCGATCACCCCCGATCCGGTATGACACGCCACAACAAGGCTCAGCGGATCCACCTTAATATCCTTCCCGCCGAAACGTTCCATCGCTTCCTGCCGGAACTCCTCGATCATCTCCCTGTTTTGCGTATGCGCCATCGAGATGATCAGTTCCTGCCTGTCCGCCGACCGGAAACGGCTCTTCATATCCGCTTCGATCGCGTCGAGCATGATCGTACGCGCCTGCTTTATGGTGCGCGCTTTCGCGAAGCTGTCAAGCTTCTGCCCGTCGATCAGCAGCACAGGCTTGATCTTCAGAAGAGAACCGATCGCCGCCACAGCAGGCGTGATCCGTCCGCCCTTTTTCAAATATTCAAGCGTATCTACCATAAGATAGATCACGGACTCTGCCTTATGCGCCTCGAGATAATCCCGGATCTGGGCGCCCGACTTCCCTTCGTCCGCCAGCTGCTTCGCCTCGTAAGCGGAAATCTTCATTGTGACGGAAATCCGCTGGTTGTTGACAACGAACACCTTTCCCTCGTAATCATCCTCCTCCGCCATCAGCCGTGCTGTCTCACAGGACGCGGAAAGCCCCGAGGAAAGCGGGATGTATACGACCTCGTCGTATTCTTCCAGAAGCTCGTTCCACTTGTCCATCACGTCACCGACGATCGGCATCGAGGTCTTGATGTCCGCGCCTTGTCCCTGAAACCGGTAAAACTCATCCTCACTCAGATCCACGCCCTCATAATGCAGCGTGTCATTGATGTAAAAAGGAGTCGGCAAAACATATATCCCGTGCGCCTTCGCCTCTTCCGGTGAAATACCGCTGTTCGTATCTGTCAAAATGGCAACCTTACCCATCATTTTTCCCTTTATATTCTGTGAAATTAACGTAACCGTCCGCGTCGAACCGCCCGGCTGCGGCACAGTTACAAACGAACACCAACCTATACTATATCAAACTTACATTTTCCTTGCAACCGACTTTTTATACTCATGCAGGCCGTAGAGCATCGTGCCGAGATATGCATACTCACTGATATCGCGGATATGGATCAGCTCGGGGATGCGGTCTGCCTCGATGTATTTTTCCATTTCCTTCCGAAGGAGCCCCATATCGGGCGTTAAATCGCTGCGCACCAGGATCACCTGCGGATCGACCATACAGATATTTGCCACGAGATAACCGGTAAGTGCCTCTAAGATCGCTTCGGGTGGATTGAATTTCCGAAGATCCTCGCGAATGTACTCCGAATCCGCCTTTCCCATACGCCCGTATACTTCCTTGTGCATCAGGCGGTATAAGCCTTTGATCTCTCCGCTCATCTTAAACCCGCCTTCGATCACGTGACCGCGCACGACCATCCCTTCCCCTCCGGCAAGCGAGCCTCGCGGCTGAGAGTGGTAGGTGATGTAGTCGAATTTGTCCAGTCCCGCATAGTAACCGAACGCCACGGCATCGGTGTTATTTAACACATAAACCGGAAGATGGTACCGTTCGCCAAGCTGCTTTGCAAACTCCCCGTAGTCAATGCGGCTAAATGCCTCGTTCGGCGTATCGCCGATCACCTTTTTGCCTCGCTCCACCATCACGCCCGGCATGGAGATCGCGACGACATCCGGCTGCATCTCGCCG
>JAFSYD010000087.1 GCA_017443685.1 Lachnospiraceae bacterium
CGGAAGCTCTTTCGGATCAATGCCTGCATACTGACGCTGGTTCGCCGGGTTGCGCTCATCATCCGGCTCCAATGCGGGCGGCGTAACGTCGAACGAACGTCTCCAGATCTTAACCTGATCCTCACCGTACTTCTCCGCGGTCTCGGACTTGTTTAAGCCCTGCAGAGCACCGTAGTGACGCTCATTGAGCTTGTAGCTCTTGATGACCGGGATCCATTCGAGATCCATCTCTTCGAGTACGTGGTTCGCCGTGTGGATCGCACGCTTCAAAATAGAAGTGAAGCAGATGTCGAACACGAAGCCTTCCTTCAGAAGCTCCTTGCCGCCGTTCGCTGCTTCGATGTGGCCTGCATCCGACAGGTCAACGTCCGCCCAGCCTGTGAATAAGTTCTCTTTGTTCCATACGCTTTCGCCGTGACGGATCAATACAAGTTGACTGCTCATAAATTCTTTTCCTCCTTTATAGGTGAACATTATTACTAAATTATTGTATCATATTATATGAATATCGGGCAATATTTCATTTGAGTTTCTTTAAAATTATGGTAAAATAAAAAAATATTATGGGTAAAAGGATATTTCAATCGATCTTGGTACTTATCTTCGGCGCCGCCCTTTTTGTCGGCGTTCTTCGTATGCCTAAGATTCCGGAAGAGACCGGTACGATCACGACCATTACCGTGGCAAAGGATGAGAATGCGTCACCTCTCGATTATCAGCTGCTTTCCGAAAAGGAGCTTTTGGTCCTGGCGTATGACGGTGATAAGGAGGCGGCTTATCAGCTCGGAATGCTGTATGATTATGGTACACGGGGGGCGGAACAAAGCTTTTCCAAAGCCTTAAGCTGGTATCAGGCTGCAGATGCCGCGAATTACCCCAAGGCAGCCTGCGCGCTCGGCTATATGTATCTGAACGGCTGCGGCGTAACGCAGAACATTGATGTCGCGGAGCAGTATTTTAACCGTGCGGTGGCATTTACCGATATGGAGGGCTATGTCGGATTGGGGCGCGTCGCGCTTGCCAGAGACCCGGTGGACGGAGAAAAGGCGCTTGATCTTTTCAACCAGGCGAACCGTGCGGGGATCGTGGACGGCATATATTTCGTCGGTTATCTGGCGGAAAAAGGTATAGGGCTCCCCGAGCCGAATTATCCGCGTGCGCTTGCCCTTTACCAGCGTATTTTGAATCGTTACGATACCGACGAGAAGCTTCGGGTACCCGATACCTATGCGTTTGACAATGCCTGCGTGAGGCTTGGTATCATGTACATGGAAGGCCTGGGTGTCGAAAAGAATTACGGCACGGCGCGGGAATATTTTACCCGGGCGGCGAACAACGGCTATGCGATGGCGCAGTATTATATGGGCATCGTCTACGAAAGCGGACGCGGCGTACCGAAGAATTACGACGAAGCGCTGCGATGGTTCAATCTTGCGGCGGATCAGGATTATGCGCCGGCGATCAATCAGATCGGATATATGTATTTTGTCGGAGAGGGCGTTGAGGCGAATTTCGAGCAGGCCGTATATTATCAGAAGCTTGCGGCGGCGCTCGGATCCGTAAAGGCACAGGTCAATCTCGGTTATCTTTACGAGAACGGTTTCGGCGTGGTGCAGGATTTTGATTCGGCACTGACCTATTACCGTATGGCCCAAACGAGCGGATATGAAGGTGCCCCTGAGGCAATCTTGCGTGTGACGAACGCATTGGAGGCAAAAAAAGCCTCAGTGGAAGATATCCCGGAGGGCGTCGAAGCGGGCGTTCTTCCGGCGGACGATCTGTCAGTTGAATAGAAGGTTTGCTTTAAGTGAAAGGAGTAACGGATGGAGGAATTAAAACCGGCAAAGGAAGGTAAGGTACGCGAGGTATACGAGGACGGCGGCTATATCATTATGGTTGCGACGGACCGGATCTCCGCATTTGATGTGATCTTAAAGAACAAGATCCATGATAAGGGCGCGATTTTGACACAGATGTCAAAATTCTGGTTTGATTATACCTCGGATATCATCGGCAACCATATGATATCGGTGGAAGAAAAGGATATGCCGGAGTTTTTCGCGGCGCCGGAATACAAAGGCAAGGTGATGAAATGCAAAAAACTTTCCATGCTGCCGATCGAGTGTATTGTCCGCGGCTACATTACCGGCACGGGCTGGGCAAGCTATCAGAAGACCGGGAAGGTCTGCGGGATAACACTTCCGGAAGGTCTGATGGAATCCGAGAAGCTTCCGGAACCGATCTATACGCCGACGACAAAGGCCGAGCTGGGGCTTCACGACGAGCACATCACCTTTGATGATACGGTGGAGATCTTAGAAAAGCTTTATCCGGGCAAGGGCAGCGAGTATGCGGCAGCGATCAAAGACGCGACGATCGCCCTTTATAAAAAATGTGCGGATTACGCGCTTTCGCGTGGGATTATTATCGCGGATACGAAGTTTGAGTTCGGGCTGGATGAAGACGGCAATGTCGTCCTCGGAGACGAGATGCTGACTCCCGATTCGTCCCGTTTCTGGGATGCAAGCGGCTACGAGGAAGGCAAGAGTGCACCGTCCTTTGATAAGCAGTTTGTACGGGATTATCTGAAGGCGCATCCCGAAAGTGATTATGATCTGCCGGAGGATATTATTGAGAAGACCATTGCAAAATATAAAGAAGCATACCGTCTGCTCGTCGGAGAAGAATTTCATGTGTGATAGTCGTTTTCAAATGGCAGTAGATGAGAAATGTGACTTTCGCGGTCTGCATGAAGCCTGCGGCGTGATCGGTATGTACGATCTTGACGGCGGCGATGTGGCATCCTCCATCTACTACGGGCTGTTCGCCTTACAGCACCGCGGACAGGAATCGAGCGGTATCGCGGTGACGGAAACGTCCGGTCCGAAGGGCAAGGTCAATGCTTGCAAGGATATGGGTCTTGTGCACGAAGTATTTGATGCGGAGCGTCTTTCGAAGCTTTCCGGCAACTTAGGCGTCGGTCATGTTCGTTATTCGACGGCGGGAGAATCTACGCGGGAGAATGCGCAGCCGCTGGTGTTAAATTACGCGAAAGGGACACTCGCACTTGCGCATAACGGCAATCTGATCAACGCGAACGAGCTTAGGGAGGAGCTGTCGATGAACGGCGCGATCTTCCAGACGACGATCGACACCGAGACCGTCGCTTATTTCATCGCAAGAGAACGGCTGCATTCGAAGAACGTTCAGGAAGCGGTCAGAAGAGCGCTTACCCACGTAAAGGGGGCGTATTCGATCGTACTGATGAGTCCGCGGAAGCTGATCGCGGCGCGGGATCCTTACGGGTTTAAGCCGCTTTGTATCGGCAGGCGTGACAACACCTACATATTCACTTCCGAAACGTGCGCCTTAGATACAATCGGCGCGACCTTTGTCCGTGACGTCGCGCCCGGTGAGATCGTTTCGATCGGCAGAGACGGGGAATTGAAGAGCGATACGACGCTATGCGTTCCGAAGGAGGAAGAGGCGCGGTGCGTCTTTGAGTATATTTATTTTTCCCGTGCGGACAGCTATATGGACGGCATCAGCGTATATGAAACACGGATCAACGCTGGACGGTTCTTAGCGGAGGATTCGCCGGTGGACGCGGATCTGGTCGTCGGCGTACCCGAATCAGGCAATGCGGCTGCGCTGGGGTATTCCATGCAGTCAGGGATCCCGGTCGGGACGGCGTTTGTCAAGAACACCTATGTCGGGCGAACGTTTATCAAGCCGAAGCAGAAGAACAGGGAATCCTCGGTACGGGTGAAGCTGAATGTATTGCAGGAGGCGGTTCGCGGCAAGCGGATCATTATGATCGACGATTCGATCGTCCGCGGTACGACTTCGGATCGGATCATTTCGATGCTGAAAGACGCCGGTGCGAAAGAGGTGCATATGCGCGTGGCGTCTCCGCCGTTTTTACATCCCTGCTATTTCGGGACGGACATTCCGGTACGGGAGCAGCTGATCGCCCCTGAGCGGTCGATCGAGGAGATCCGCAAGATCATCGGAGCGGACTCGCTTGCCTATCTGCGCCTCGAGCGGCTGCGGGAAATGGTTCGCGGCTTAGGCATCTGTACCGGCTGCTTCTCCGGAAAATATCCCTACGAGGAGCCGACGGAGGATATAAGAGGTGAGTACGAGCACTAGGTTGTGACGAGTCGAAGACGAAGTCAGAACCGTACGTGCGATCCATGCCGCGATCTTAGCGAACACGAGCGCCAACGAAGTGTGAGGTTAGATCAGCGGCGGAGTATGAGCACTAAGGAGGAAATAATATGAACACTGACAGATATATCAGTCCGCTGTCCGAGCGGTATGCGAGCAAGGAAATGCAGTACATCTTTTCGCAGGATAAAAAGTTCACCACCTGGCGGCGCCTTTGGATCGCCCTTGCCGAGACGGAGATGGAGTTGGGCTTATCCCAGGACGGCAAGCCGCGGATCACACAGGAGATGATCGATGAACTGAAAAGCCACTGGGATGATATCAATTACGATGTCGCGCGTGCGCGGGAAAAAGAGGTGCGCCACGATGTAATGAGCCATGTATATGCTTACGGACAGCAGTGCCCGAAGGCGGCAGGCATCATCCATCTCGGAGCAACATCCTGTTATGTCGGGGACAATACCGATGTCATCATTATGCGGGACGGACTGCAATTGCTCCGCAAAAAGCTGCTTAACGTAATCGCGAAGCTTTCCGATTTTGCCGATGCCTATAAGGATCAGCCGACGCTTGCTTTTACCCATTTCCAGGCGGCACAGCCGACGACGGTGGGCAAGCGGGCGACGCTTTGGATCAATGAGTTTATGATCGACCTTGAGGATTTGGATTACGTGATCTCCACGATGAAGCTGTTGGGCTCGAAGGGGACGACAGGGACGCAGGCATCATTCCTGGAGCTGTTCGACGGCGATGAGGAGACGATCGATCAGATCGACCCGATGATCGCAAAGAAAATGGGCTTTGACGCCTGTGTACCGGTATCCGGCCAGACCTATTCGAGAAAGCTGGATACCCGTGTGGCAAATGTCCTTTCCGGGATTGCTGCAAGTGCGCATAAAATGTCGAATGACATCCGCCTGCTGCAGCACTTAAAAGAAGTGGAGGAGCCCTTCGAGAAGAATCAGATCGGTTCCTCGGCCATGGCGTACAAGCGCAACCCGATGC